>NZ_JBIWML010000035.1:0-87213 GCF_044766665.1 Kitasatospora sp. NPDC101801 | reverse complement strand
TCTGGCGTTGACTTTTGGCACGCTGTTGAGTTCTCAAGGAACGGACACTTCCTTCGAGCCGCTTATCAGGCGGACCCTCCGGGCGCTTCGTTCGTTTCCGCCAGCCTAGCAGATCCGTTTGCTTCGTTTTAACCGAAGTTTTGCGAGTCCGTCACCTGGCGTTCATCACCGTTTCGCGGCGACTCGACAAACCATAGCGGCTCGGCAGCGGAGTGCCTAATCGGGCCGCGCCGGGTCACGGCAGGCGCTCACCCGGTCGGCTCAGCACGCTCCGTTCACACCCCTCTATGCCGCCCGATCGGCGCGATCGTCGTGGCTCACCCGCATGGCGTAGAGTGCGGCGCGTCGAGCAAGAGGACTAGACCACTTGTGCACCAACGAGCCCCTGCCAGCAGGGACGATGGCGGCGCGCGACGGCAAACGTGCATCAAGGGCGTCGGATCGCCAGTCGGGACCCGCCTCGGAGAGCGCTTGCTAAATGTCCGTACTTGGCATGATTTAGGCTTCAGAACGATCACACCGCCGCTGTCCGCGGCGGCACGCTGTGCTCCGTACCTGGGAGGCTCCACCATGACCACTGTGACCTCGCCGCTGGCTGGTCGCGCTGTCGGGCTCGCCGCCGTGCCCGACCCCGTCTTCGCCGGCGCGATGGTGGGCCCCGGCACCGCCATCGACCCGGTGCGTGAGCCCACCGAGGCGGTGGCGCCGGTGGACGGCATCGTCGTCTCCATGCACCCGCACGCCTTCGTGGTGGTGGACGCCGACGGCCACGGGGTACTGACCCACCTGGGCATCGACACCGTGCAGCTCAACGGCGAGGGCTTCGAGCTGCTCGTGTCGAAGGGCGACACGGTGACCCGGGGCCAGGCGGTCATCCGCTGGAACCCGGCCGAGGTCGAGAAGGCCGGCAAGTCGCCGATCTCCCCGATCGTCGCGCTGGAGGCCTCGCCCGACGCGCTGTCCGGGGTGCTCGAGGCCGGTGACATCGCCGTCGGCGGCGACCTGTTCGCCTGGAACTGACGGACCGAGCAGACGTAACGCGCCGTCCCGCCCGCAGTCCGGGTGGGACGGCTCGGCCAGTACCCGGCCTCGGTCAGTGACGATCCGTCCGACCCACGGGCCCGCACCCGGGTGAAAGGAACCCACAATGGAACAGGCGCTTCGAGGCGTAGGTGTCAGCCACGGTGTCGCGATCGGCCAGGTCCGGCACATGGGCACGGCCGTGCTCGAGCCGCCGGCCACCCAGATCCCGACCGAGGACGCGCCTCGCGAGCAGGCTCGCGCCCAGGCGGCCGTGGACGCCGTCGCGGCGGACCTGATCGCCCGCGGCAACCTGGCGGGTGGCGAGGCCCAGGCGGTGCTGGAGGCCCAGGCGCTGATGGCGCAGGACCCGGAGCTGATCGCGGACGTGAACCGTCGGATCGCCGTCGGCAGCAGCGCCGAGCGGGGCGTCTACGACGCCTTCGCCGCGTACCGGGCACTGCTCGCCGCTGCCGGGGACTACCTGGCCGGCCGGGTCGCCGACCTGGACGACGTGCGGAACCGGATCGTGGCCCGGCTGCTCGGCGTGCCGATGCCGGGGGTGCCGGACAGCGACGAGCCGTACGTGCTGTTCGCCCGGGACCTGGCGCCCGCCGACACCGCGCTGCTGGACCCGACCCTGGTGCTCGGCTTCGTGACCGAGGAGGGCGGGCCGACCAGCCACAGCGCCATCCTGGCCCGCGCCATGGGTGTGCCCGCCGTGGTCGCCATGCCGGGTGCGACCGACCTGCCCGAGGGTGTGGTGGCCGCGGTCGACGGCTCCACCGGTGAGGTGCTGATCAACCCGTCGGCCGAGAAGCAGGCCGAGCTCCGCCGGGTCGCGGCCGAGCGCAAGGCCGCGCTCTCCGCCTCCTCCGGTCCGGGCCAGACCTCGGACGGGCACAAGGTGCCGCTGCTCGCCAACATCGGTGGCCCGGCGGACCTGCCGGCCGCGTTGGAGAACGGTGCCGAGGGCATCGGACTGTTCCGCACCGAGTTCCTGTTCCTGGACGACTCGGCCAAGGCGCCGAGCGAGGAGAAGCAGGTCGAGGCGTACCGCAAGGTGCTGGAGGCGTTCCCCGAGGGCCGGGTGGTGGTGCGGGCGCTGGACGCCGGTGCCGACAAGCCGCTCGACTTCCTCACCCCGGCGGACGAGCCCAACCCGGCGCTCGGCGTGCGCGGGCTGCGCACCCTGCTGGAGAACCCCGAGGTGATGCAGACCCAGCTGCGCGCGCTGGCCAAGGCCGCCGAGGGTCTGCCCGTCCACCTTGAGGTGATGGCCCCGATGGTGGCCGACCGGGTCGACGCCAGGGCCTTCGCCGACGCCTGCCGCGAGGCCGGGCTGCAGGCGAAGTTCGGCGCGATGGTGGAGATCCCGTCCGCCGCGCTCCGGGCCCGTTCGATCCTGAACGAGGTCGAGTTCCTCTCGCTGGGCACCAACGACCTGGCCCAGTACACCTTCGCGGCGGACCGTCAGGTCGGGGCGCTGGCCCGGCTCCAGGACCCGTGGCAGCCCGCGCTGCTCGACCTGGTGGCGGCCTCGGCCGACGCCGCGAGGTCGGTCGGCAAGAGCTGCGGCGTGTGCGGCGAGGCGGCCTCCGACCCGCTGCTCGCCTGTGTGCTCACCGGCCTCGGCGTGACCAGCCTGTCGATGGGCGCGGCGGCGATCCCGTACGTGCGCTCGACGCTGGCGAAGTACACCCTGGCGCAGTGTCAGCGGGCGGCCGTGGCGGCCCGCGCGACGGACACCGCCGAGGAGGCCCGCGCGGCGGCCCAGCAGGTGCTGTCCGGCGAGTGACGGAACGGAAGCGGCGCTCTCCCCGTGGGGGTGGAGAGCGCCGCTTCGCCATGTCCGGGTGCCGGTCAGGACCGGCGGTCGCGGCCGAGCTGCTCGAAGAACCGCAGGTGGTCCAGGTTGTCCACGGAGCCGGGGTTGACGGCCTGCTCCAGCGGGGTGCCGCCGAGCAGGCGCTTGACCGGGACCTCGATCCGCTTGCCGGTGAGGGTGTGCGGCAGGCCGGTCACCGCGATCACCTCGTCGGGGACGTGCCGGGGCGACAGCTCGGTGCGCAGCGAGCTGCGGATCCGGCCGATCAGCTCCTCGTCCAGGGTCGCGCCGGGGGCGAGCACCACGAACAGCGGCATCCAGTAGCCGCCCTCGGCCTCCTCCAGCCCGATCACCAGGGACTCGGTGATCTCGGGGAGGCGTTCCACCACCTCGTAGATGTCGGCGGAGCCAATCCGGACGCCCTGCCGGTTGAGGGTGGAGTCGGAGCGGCCGTGGATCACCACGGTGCCGCGCGAGGTGACGGTGATCCAGTCACCGTGCCGCCAGATGCCGGGGTAGGTGTCGAAGTAGCTGTCGTGGTACCGGCTGCCGTCCTTGTCGCCCCAGAAGCCGATCGGCATCGAGGGCAGCGGCGCGGTGACGACCAGTTCGCCGACCTGGTCGGTGAGCGGGTGGCCGTCGACGTCCCAGGCTTCGACGGCGGAGCCCAGGCAGGGGGCCTGGATCTCGCCCAGGTACACGGGGAGGGTGGGGACGCCGCCGACGAAGCAGGAGCAGACGTCGGTACCACCGCTGACCGAGGCGAGCCAGACGTCCTGCTTGACCTCGTCGTAGATCCACCGGAAACCGTCGGGAGGCAGCGGCGAGCCGGTGGTGCCGAGGCAGCGGACGGCGGACAGGTCGAGGTCGCGGCCGGGGTGCAGGTCGGCCTTGCGGCTGGCGATGACGTACGCGGCGGAGGTGCCGAGCACGGTGGCGCGGGTGCGGGCGGCGACCGACCAGAGGGCGCCGGTGCCCGGGTGGCCGGGGCTGCCGTCGTAGGTGACGATCGTGGACCCGACCAGCAGGCCGGCGGCGAGGAAGTTCCACATCATCCAGCCGGTGGAGGTGTACCAGAAGAACCGGTCGTCGGGACCGAGGTCGAGGTGCAGGCCGGCCTGCTTGAGGTGCTCGACCAGGATGCCGCCCTGGCTCTGCACGATGGCCTTGGGCAGGCCGGTGGTGCCGGAGGAGTAGAGCACCCAGAGCGGGTGGTCGAACGGGACGGGCTCGAAGACCGGCTCGACGTCGGCGGCGGTCAGCGCGCTCCACGGCAGGGTGCCTTCGGGGGCTTCGGTGCCGAGCAGCGGGACGTGCACCACGGTCCGCAGGGACGGGAGTTCGCGGCGCAGCTCGGCGACCACCTCGCGGCGGTCGTGGTCCTTGCCGCCGTAGTGGTAGCCGTCGACGGTGATCAGGGCGACGGGTTCGAGCTGCTGGAAGCGGTCCAGCACGCTGCGGGCGCCGAAGTCGGGGGCGCAGCTGGTCCAGACGGCGCCGACGGCGGCGGCGGCGAGCAGGGCGACCACGGCCTGCGGGATGTTCGGCAGGTAGCCGGCCACCCGGTCGCCGGGGCGGACGCCCTGGTCGCGCAGGGCGGCGCTCAACGAGCCGACCTGGCGCCGGAGTTCACCCCAGCTGAGCTCGGTGGGCCGCTCCGTGGCCTCGTCCAGGTGGAGGATCGCGGGCTTGCCCCGGTTGCCGGTCTGCTCGCTCCGGCGCAGCGCCTCGGCGGCGTAGTTGAGGCGGGCGCCGGGGAACCAGCGGGCGCCGGGCATCGACTCGTCGGTGAGGACGGCCTCGGCCGGGGCGCTGAAGCGGACGTCGAACCAGTCGGTGACGGCGCCCCAGAACCGGGGCAGGTCCTCGGTCGACCAGGCGTGCAGGGCGGCGTACCGGGCGGCGGCCGCCTCGTCCGTGCCGGTCGGCGCGAGCGGGGCGGCGGGGGCGCCGTGGTGGTCGGCGGCCCAGGCCTGGAAGGCGACGATCTGGGTGGCGGCGGCGCGAGCGGGATCGGGCCGCCAGAGCGGCTGGTCCTGGGATGGGGTGCTCACGGTGGTGGTCTCCCGGCCGGTCGGTGGGACGGGACCGGCTTGTGGCGGCCCGCCCCGGAGTGGCGCTGACGGTGCTGGACTCTGCCATGTGATCGTCCCGCGCGCCAGGGTGGCCCGGCGCCCACCTGCGGCGACGGGCCGGAACCGGCCGCCGTCAGGCCGGGCTGCCCTTGAACCAGGCCTCGGCCACCCTGGTGTGCAGCGGGAAGGCCAGCGGGGTGGGGGTGTCGATCAGGTACCAGCCGTCGGTCTCGTCGGTCGGGACGGACGGTGGCAGCTCGGCCAGGGTGCGGGGCGGGAAGAGGGCGAACAGCATCACGAACATGCCGCGCTCGTCGCTGCCGGTGTCGAACAGCTGGGCGCTCGCCGGGTCGACGTCGATGCCGGCCTCCTCGCGGAGCTCGCGGGCGGCGCCCTGCTGCCAGGACTCGCCGAAGTCGACGTAGCCGCCGGGGAGGGCGAGTTCGCCGTAGCCGGGCTCGATGGTGCGGCGGATGACCAGCAGGCTGCGGGTGCCGTCCGGCGGTTCGACCGGGAGCAGCGCGACGGCGACGGGCAGCGGGTTGCGGTAGCTGATCTGGCCGCAGCCGGGGCAGCTGCGCGGCCAGATGGTGCCGGCCGCCGCGTACGGCGTGCCGCAGAAATGGCAGTGCGAGTAAGGGCCGGTCATGACTGGATGCTAGTCGGACGGGGTGACGAGGTGTCACCGTCTCGCGCATCGGACCTGGCACGGGCTGCTGAGCTGGGGCGTTCTACAGTGCGGGGGACTTCAGGAGGACGTGATGGCTGATTCGTTCGCCGAGGCGCTCGCGGCGGGGCCGCTGGTGCTGGACGGCGGGTTGTCCAACCAGTTGGCGGATGCGGGGCACGACCTCTCGGACGAGCTCTGGTCGGCCCGGTTCCTGGCGGACGATCCGGCGGCGGTCACGGCGGCGCACCGGGCGTACTTCGCGGCGGGTGCCCAGGTGGCCATCACCTCCAGCTATCAGGCGAGCTTCGAGGGTTTCGCCCGCCGGGGGGTGGACCGCGCGCGGGCGGCCGCGCTGCTGGGGCGCAGCGTGGCGCTGGCGCGGGCGGCCGGTCCTGGCTGGGTGGCGGCCTCGGTGGGGCCGTACGGGGCGGTGCTGGCGGACGGGTCGGAGTACCGGGGCCGGTACGGGCTGACCGAGGGTCAGCTGGTGGACTTCCACCGGCCGCGGATCGAGGCGCTGGTGGCGGCGGGCCCGGACGTGCTGGCGGTGGAGACGATCCCGGACGCGGACGAGGCGGCGGCGGTGCTGCGCGCGCTGGAGGGGGTCGAGGTCCCGGTCTGGCTGTCGTTCAGCATCGCCGGGGACCGGACCAGGGCGGGGCAGCCGGTCGCCGAGGCGTTCGCGCTGGCGGCCGACGCGCCCGGGGTGCTGGCGGTCGGGGTGAACTGCTGCTCGCCGGAGGACGCGGACGCCGTGGTGGCGGTCGCGGCGCGGGCGGCCGGGAAGCCGGTGGTGGTCTACCCGAACAGCGGGGAGAGCTGGCAGGACCGGGCCTGGCGGGGTGAGCCGACCTTCCGGGCCGACCGGGTGGCGGCCTGGCTGGCGGACGGGGCCCGGCTGGTGGGCGGCTGCTGCCGGGTCGGTCCCGGGCAGATCCGGGCGCTGGCCGGGGCCGTGCGGAACTGACGGGCACTGCAGGAAAGGTGCACGCCCGGCTGTCGGCCTGGCAGACTCAGTGCGATACCACTGCGGTCGACAATGTCGACCGCCTGTCAGCGGAGGTACGCAATGCCCGGCCCGATCCAGTCGCTGTCCCGGGCTGCCGCGATCCTGCGGCTGCTGGCCGGTGGCGAGCGGCGACTCGGTCTGTCGGAGGTGGCCACCGCCCTGGGGCTGGCCAAGGGAACGGCGCACGGCATCCTGCGCACCCTCCAGCAGGAGGGTTTCGTCGAGCAGGACCCGGAGACCGGCAAGTACCAGCTGGGCGCGGAGCTGCTCCGGCTCGGCCAGAGCTACCTGGACGTGCACGAGCTCCGGGCCAGGGCGCTGGTCTGGGCCGACGACCTGGCCCGGGCCAGCGGTGAGACGGTCTACCTCGGGGTGCTGCACCAGCGCGGGGTGCTGATCGTCCATCACGTGTTCCGCCCGGACGACACCCGCCAGGTGCTGGAGGTCGGCTCGATGCAGCCGCTGCACTCCACCGCGCTGGGCAAGGTGCTGCTGGCGTACGACCCGGTGGCCCGCGGTGAGCTGGGCGAGGAGCCGCTGGAGTCGTACACCTCGCGGACGCTGACCGACCTGGCCTCGGTGGACGAGGAGTGCGCGCTGACCAGGGAGCGCGGCTGGGCCGGGGCGGTCGAGGAGACCTGGGAGGGCGTGGCCTCGATCGGGGCGCTGATCCAGGACCGGCGGCGCAATCCGGTGGGTGCGGTCTGCATCAGCGGTGCGGTGGAGCGGGTCTGCGAGGACGGCTTCGTCCGGCCCTCGCTGGTGGCCTCGGTGCGCAGCGCGGCCCGGGCGATCTCCCGGGACCTGGGTGCCGGCCGGTTCTGACGCTCCGGTTCTGACGCTTGGTGAGATTCCCGTGGCGCGGGTGGGCTTCGGCCCGCCCGCGCTTTGGCGTTTTGTCCATATTTTCTGGCATACGGGTGCTAGTTTCGCCGCCATGGCGTCATCACGTTGAGTGATGGATCACAGCTCGGTCACCCCGTCTTGACGCGGGGGCAACGCCGGGGGGAAGCTTCCGCATGACGGTCGACATTGTCGAACGGTGTCCGGAGCAAACGGAACGCCGCCGTCACGGCGCGACCCCGGGACGGGAAGCGCCGCTCTCCCCCACCTGCTCCGGTCACGGACGAAGGAGTCCTTAGTGTCCGCGTTCTCCAACGGCGACATCTTTGTCGGCGAAACCCTCGGCACCGCCGCGCTGATACTCCTCGGCGGCGGCGTGTGCGCCGCCGTCACACTGAAGAAGTCCAAGGCCGTCAACGCCGGCTGGCTGGCCATCACCTTCGGCTGGGGCTTCGCGGTGATGATCGCCGCCTACATGTCGGCCCCGAAGTCGGGTGCCCACCTCAACCCGGCCGTCACGCTGGCGATCGCCGCGGACTCCGGCGAGTGGGGCAAGGTCCCGCTCTACCTCGGCTCCCAACTGCTCGGCGCACTGATCGGCGCGGCCCTGGTCTGGGTCACCTACCTGGGCCAGTTCCAGGCGAACGAGGAGCCCACCCTCGGCATCTTCGCCACCGGCCCCGAGGTCCGGAACCCGGTGCAGAACCTGCTCACCGAGATCATCGGCACCTTCGTGCTCTGCCTGGCCATCCTCACCCAGGGCCTCACCAAGGGCCTCGGCCTCTCCGGCACCGGCATCCTGATGGTCGCCTTCACCGTGGTCGGCATCGGCCTCTCGCTCGGCGGCCCGACCGGCTACGCGATCAACCCGGCCCGTGACCTCGGCCCGCGGATCATGCACGCGCTGCTCCCGATCCCGAACAAGGGCGGCTCCGACTGGTCGTACGCCTGGATCCCGGTGGCCGGCCCGCTCGTCGGCGGTCTGCTGGCCGGCGGCTTCTACCACCTGGCGTTCTGACGCCCCGTTGGTTTGCCGCACGCCCGTGCACGGGGACTGACCCAGGGTCAGGCCCGCCCCCTCTTCCTGAACCCTCCATTCGAGCCGAGGACCCTCATGACCTCCACTGGCAACTACATCGCCGCGATCGACCAGGGCACCACGTCGAGCCGCTGCATCATCTTCGGCGCCGACGGCCGGATCGTCGCCGTCGACCAGCAGGAGCACAGCCAGATCTTCCCGCAGCCCGGCTACGTCGAGCACGACGCCGCCGAGATCTGGACCCGGGTGCAGTCCGTGGTCGCGGGCGCGCTGGAGAAGGCCGGTCTGACCAAGGACGACATCCGCGCGATCGGCATCACCAACCAGCGCGAGACCACCGTCCTGTGGGACAGGAACACCGGCGAGCCCGTGCACAACGCGCTGGTCTGGCAGGACACCAGGACCGAGGCGCTCTGCCGCGAGCTGGGCCGCAACGTCGGCCAGGACCGGTTCCGCCGCGAGACCGGCCTGCCGCTGGCCAGCTACTTCGCCGGCCCGAAGATCCGCTGGCTGCTGGACAACGTCGAGGGCCTGCGGGAGCGCGCCGAGGCCGGCGACATCCTGTTCGGCACCATGGACACCTGGGTGATCTGGAACCTCACCGGCGGGGTGAACGGCGGCAAGCACGTCACCGACGTGACCAACGCCAGCCGCACCATGCTGATGAACCTCTCCACCCTGGCCTGGGACGAGAAGATCGCCGACTCGATGGGCGTGCCGCTCACCGTGCTGCCGGAGATCCGCTCCTCCGCCGAGGTCTACGGCCACGCGGTCGGCGTCCTGGAGGGCGTCCCGGTCGCCGCCGCGCTCGGTGACCAGCAGGCCGCGCTGTTCGGCCAGACCTGCTTCTCGCCCGGCGAGGCCAAGTCGACCTACGGCACCGGCACCTTCCTGCTGCTGAACACCGGCGAGCAGATCGTCAACTCCTACCACGGCCTGCTGACCACGGTCGGCTACCGGATCGGCGACCAGAAGCCGGTCTACGCCCTGGAGGGCTCGATCGCGGTCACCGGCTCGCTCGTGCAGTGGCTGCGCGACCAGCTCGGCATCATCTCCACCGCCGCCGAGATCGAGACCCTGGCCTCCACCGTCGAGGACAACGGCGGCGCCTACTTCGTGCCGGCCTTCTCCGGCCTGTTCGCCCCGTACTGGCGCTCCGACGCCCGCGGTGTGATCGCCGGTCTGACCCGGTACGTCACCAAGGGCCACCTGGCCCGCGCCGTGCTGGAGGCCACCGCCTGGCAGACCCGCGAGGTGGTCGACGCCATGCAGAAGGACTCCGGCGTCGAGCTGACCGCCCTGAAGGTCGACGGCGGCATGACCTCCAACAACCTGCTCATGCAGAACATCGCGGACGTGCTGAACGCCCCGGTCGAGCGCCCGTACGTGGCCGAGACCACCGCGCTCGGCGCCGCCTACGCGGCCGGTCTGGCGGTGGGCTTCTGGCCCGACCTGGACACCCTGAGGGCCAACTGGCACCGGGCCGCCGAGTGGACGCCCCGGATGGACGACGCCACCCGTGACCGCGAGTACAAGAAGTGGTTGAAGGCCGTCGAGCGCACCATGGGTTGGGTGGAGGAGGACGAGGAGAGCTGACCGTCACGCCGGTCGGGGCCAGCAGCGGCCCCGACCGGCCAACGCCGTTTGACGGCCTCTCAGGAGGCCGACCCGGTCTCCGCCGAGACCGCACCCGCACCATCGAGAGGAGAAGCGGCGCCGCCCGCACCGAGCGCCGCAACACACACCATGGCTTCCATCCCGACTCTTGGCGCCGGCTACACCAACGGCCACACCGCCTCCCGTGCCGAGACCCGCGAGCTGCTCGGCAAGGCCACCTACGACCTGCTGGTGATCGGCGGGGGCATCCTCGGTACCGCCACCGCGTGGACCGCCGCCCAGTCGGGCCTCAAGGTCGCCATGGTGGACGCGGGCGACTTCGCCGGCGCCACGTCCAGCGCCTCCTCCAAGCTGGTCCACGGCGGGCTGCGCTACCTGCAGACCGGCGCGGTCAAGCTGGTCGCGGAGAACCACAAGGAGCGCCGGGTGCTCTCCACCGACGTGGCCCCGCACCTGGTCAACCCGCTGACCTTCTTCGTCCCGGTCTACAAGGGCGGCCCGCACGGCGCCACCAAGCTCGGCGCCGGCGTCTTCCTCTACTCCGCGCTCTCCGCCTTCCGGGACGGCATGGGCCGGGTCTCCACCGCCGCGCACGCCGCCCAGCAGGTGCCCGCGCTGCGCACCGAGGGCCTGCGCTCGGTCGCGGTCTACGGCGACCACCAGATGAACGACTCCCGGGTCGCCGTGATGACCGTCCGGGCGGCCGTCGAGGCGGGCGCGGTGGTGCTCAACCACGCCGAGGTGACCGGCCTGCGGTTCACCGGCACCCGGGTGACCGGCGCCGAGCTGAAGGACCGGCTGGACGGCACCGAGTTCGGCGTCAGCGCCCGCCTGGTGCTGAACGCCACCGGCCCCTGGGTCGACCACCTGCGCCAGATGGAGGACAAGGGCGCCGCCCCGTCCATCCGGCTCTCCAAGGGCGCGCACGTGGTGGTCAAGCGCCGCACCCCGTGGCGCGCCGCGCTCACCATCCCGATCGACAAGTACCGGGTCTCCTTCGCCATCCCGTGGGAGGACCACGTCCTGCTCGGCACCACCGACGAGGAGTACACCGGTGACCCGCAGGACGTCCGCGCCACCGAGGCCGACATCGACCAGATCATGGCCGAGGCCGGCCACGCGATCCGCGACGAGCACCTCGACCGCGACCTGATCACCTACGCCTTCGCCGGCCTGCGGGTGCTGCCCGGCGGCCCCGGCGAGACCTCCGCGGCCAAGCGCGAGACCGTGGTCACCGAGGGCCGGGGCGGCATGCTCTCGGTCGCCGGCGGCAAGTGGACGACGTACCGTCACATCGGCCGCACCGTGCTGGAGAAGCTCGCCCACGTGCCCGGCACCGGTCTGCGCGAGGACATGTCGCCGATCCCGGCCACCGTCCCGCTGCCCGGTGTCGGCGCGCCGAACGCCGTCGCGCACCGCCTGCTGGTGGACCGCGAGCCCGGCTCCCGGATGGAGCCGCTGGTCGCCAAGCACCTGGCCTCGCACTACGGCACGCTGTCGTTCGAGATCGCCCACCTGATCGCGCAGCACCCGGAGCTCGGCGAACCGATCCACGCCGACGGCCCGGACGTCTGGGCCCAGGTCGCGTACGCCGCCGACAACGAGTGGGCGTACACCGCCGACGACGTGCTGCGCCGCCGCACCACCATGACGGTCCGCGGGCTCGACACCCCGGAGATCCGGCAGCAGGTGGAGACCTTCCTCGCGAAGCGCGGCACCAAGTAGGCGCTCGCGCAGCGAAAACCGATCGCCCCCTCTCCCCGCCGTGCCTAGCATCGGCGTGGGAGAGGGGGCGATTCTCGTGGTCCGTCGGACACCGCAGGAGAAGAAACGGCTCAGCTATCTGAAGGACCGTCGGAACTGGTACGGCGAGAACGACAAGAGCTCCCGGAAGAACATCAGGCTGAACAAGCGCGCGGTGAACAGTGCGAACCGGCGCCGCCCGAGCGCCGGGCTCGCCGTCCTGCGCGGCGCCGTCGAACCGGAGCGCGCGACGGCGGTGGCGGAGCGGCTGGCGGGGGTACGGCCGCAGAGCTGGCGCAAATGGCCGGACGCGCCGCTCGGCAGGTTCGTGGCGAACCGGCTGGAACGGCGCGTCCGGCTGGGCATCGTCGCCGAGGCGGACACCGCCCCGCCCCTCGCCAGACCCCCGCGCGGGCGGCCGCGCACCTGGGACCCCGGCTGGCAGCCGGGCTAGATGATCAGACTGAGCGGCAGGATCAGGGCGATCGCGGTGACCGAGATGACCGTCTCCATCACCGACCAGGACTTGAGGGTCTGACCGACCGTCATCCCGAAGTACTCCTTGACCAGCCAGAAACCCGCGTCGTTGACGTGCGAGAAGAACACCGACCCGGCGCCGATCGCGAGCACCAGCAGGGCCGCATGGGTGGTGGAGAGGTCGGCGGCCAGCGGGGCGACGATGCCGGCCGCCGTGATGGTGGCGACCGTGGCGGAGCCGGTGGCCAGCCGGATCAGGACGGCGATCAGCCAGCCCAGCAGCAGCGCGGAGATGTGCCAGCGGGCGGACCACTCGCTGACCGCGTTGCCGACGCCGACGTCGATCAGGGTCTGCTTGAAGCCGCCGCCGGCGCCGACGATGAAGACGATGCCGGCGATCGGGGCGAGCGACTTCTCCATGGTGGTGGAGATCCGGGCCTTGGTGAAGCCGGCCGCGCGGCCGAGGGTGAACATCGCCAGCAGGGTGGCGGCGAGCAGGGCGATCAGCGGGGACCCGACGAAGTCCATCACCCGCTGCGGACCTGCCTTCGGGTCGTCGACGACCACGTCGGCGAGCGCCTTGCCGAGCATCAGGACCACCGGCAGCAGGATGGTGGTCAGCACGGCCGCGAAGCTCGGGGTGTGCTCGCCGCGCTCGGGGCGCTCGGTCTCGGGCGGCAGCGTGAGCGGGCCGACCCAGCGTTCCGCCAGCCGGGCGAAGAGCGGGCCCGCGACGATCAGGGTGGGGACGGCGATCAGCAGCCCGAGCGCCAGGGTGACGCCGAGGTCGGCCTTCAGCGCGTCGACGGCGACCAGCGGGCCGGGGTGCGGGGGCACCAGGCCGTGCAGGACGGAGAGTCCGGCCAGGGCGGGGATGCCCAGGCGCATCACCGGGACGTTCCCGCGCCGGGCGACCAGCAGCACGATCGGGATCAGCAGCACCACGCCGACCTCGAAGAACAGCGGCAGCCCGAGCACGGCGGCGATCAGCGCCATCGACCAGGGCAGCATCCGCTTGCTGGAGCGGCGCAGCACGGTGTCGGCGACGATGTCGGCGCCGCCGGAGTCGGCGAGCAGCTTGCCGAGCATCGCGCCCAGGCCGATCAGCAGGCCGACGCTGCTGACGGTCGATCCGAAGCCGCTCGCGAAGCTGCTGAGCAGCTTGTCGAACGGCGCGCCCGCGACGGCGGCCAGCACGCCGGAGCCGAGGGTCAGGGCGAGGAAGGGGTGCAGCTTCAGACGGGTGATCAGCAGCACGATGACGCCGATGCTGAGCAGCACCGCGAGCAGCAGGACACCGTCGCTGTCGGTGTGGGGCAGGGCCGGGGTACCGGCCGCGAGCAGGGTGGTCACGCGAGGTCTCCGTTGACGGGGCGCGGGTGGTGGGGGCCGAGCAGCTTGCCGGCCAGGTCGACGAGCTCGGACGGCGGGTGGGTGACGTCCAGCTCGACGCCGGACTCGTCCGGCTGGAGCGGTTCGAGGGTGGCGTACTGGGAGTCGAGCAGCGAGGCGGGCATGAAGTGTCCGCTGCGCTCGGCCAGTCGGGCCCGGATCAGAGTCTGATCCCCGGTCAGGTGCAGGAAGCGGGTGGCCGGGGCCTGGCTGCGCAGGATGTCCCGGTAGCGGCGCTTGAGGGCCGAACAGGCGACCACTCCCCCGCTGCCGTGGGCGACCTGACCGCCGAGCCAGTCGGCCAGGGCGTGCAGCCACGGCTGCCGGTCCTGGTCGTCCAGCGGGATGCCGGCCGCCATCTTGGCGATGTTGGCGGGCGGGTGGAAGTCGTCGGCCTCCGCGTACGGCAGGCCGAGCCGCTCGGCCAGCAGCCGGGCGACGGTGGTCTTGCCGACACCCGAGACGCCCATCACCACGAGGGTGGGCGGCTGGTTCTCGACGCTGAGACCCATGGCGGTGCTCCTGTTCTGGCTGGTCACGATCGACAGTGCCGCAAAGGTATGACTTATTCAAGCGGATGAAACCGAATCGTCATACATATGTGGCCCGGATATCCTGACCCGATGGAGATCCAGGGCCTGCCAGGACGACTGCTCGCGGACCTCGGTCCGGCCATCGCCTCCGGCGAGATCCCGGAGGGTGCGGTGCTGCGCGGCGAGGAGCTGGAGGCGAAGTACGGGGTCTCCCGGACGGTGGTCCGCGAGGCGGTCCGGATCCTGGAGTCGATGCGGATGGTGGCCTCCCGCCGCCGGGTCGGCATCACCGTCCAGCCCAAGTCCGACTGGGACGTCTTCGACCCCCTGGTGATCCGCTGGCGGCTGGCCGGCGCCGACCGCCCCGCCCAGCTCCGCTCGCTCGGCTCGCTCCGGGTCGCGGTCGAGCCGGCCGCCGCCGCGCTGGCCGCCGTGCACGCCACCGACGACCAGCGCCGCGAACTCGGCGCGCTGGCCGTCGAACTGACCGTCACCGCCCGGGCCGCCGACCTGACCACCTTTCTGCGACACGACATCGCCTTCCACGCCACCGTCCTGCGCGCCTCCGGCAACGAGATGTTCGCCCACCTCGGCGACACCGTCGGCGCGGTGCTCACCGGCCGCACCGAGCACCAGCTGATGCCGCATCAACCGGAGCCGTACGCGGTGAAGTTGCACCGTGAGGTGGCCGACGCCATCTGCACCCACCGGCCGGCCGAGGCCGAGCAGGCGATGCGTACCATCGTGCAGGGAGCACTCGCGGAGCTGGACGCGACGCTCGGCTGACCGTCACCCGGAATGGCCGGGCACGGAACGGGCAGGCTGGGTACGGACGCTCTGCTCACGTACGCCCTGGGGGATGCCGATGCCTGCCGCCCGCCGTCGCCGTCGCCTGCCGGACGAGGTGCGGGCCGCCGCCGTGCGTGCCTGGATGTTCTTCTCCTGCACGCTGATCAGCCTGATCGTGGCCACGCTGGCCTCGTACGCGCGCAGTTGGCTGCTCACCCCCGCGCTGATGGCCACCGCGCTCGGGGTGTTCGGCACCGCCTGGGGCCTGCTGGAGATCCTGATCTCGCGTCAGATCG
Source organism: Kitasatospora sp. NPDC101801 (assembly GCF_044766665.1). Taxonomy (NCBI): domain Bacteria; kingdom Bacillati; phylum Actinomycetota; class Actinomycetes; order Kitasatosporales; family Streptomycetaceae; genus Kitasatospora; species Kitasatospora sp. NPDC101801. Next base: position 71,882 of record NZ_JBIWML010000035.1, on the reverse strand, counting down.
CCGCCCAGGAGCGGCGCGGGCCGAACTCCTCCGACCCGATGACGGGCAGCGGTGAGCGGCGCCGGGGCCGGAGCCCCGACGCCGCCCGGACGGTGGATCAGGCGCGCTTGCGCAGGGTGTAGCCGTACTGCACCGGCCAGCGCGGCTCGGCGCCGAGCTCGGCCGCCGCGCGCTGCGGCCAGTACGCGTCACGCAGCAGCTCGCGGCCCAGCGACACCACGTCGGCCTGGCCGCTCGCCACGATCTGCTCGGCCTGGGCCGGCTCGGTGATCAGTCCGACCGCCCCGGTGGGCAGCCCGGACTCGGCCCGGATCCGGGCCGCGAACGGCACCTGGAAGCCGGGGCCGGTCTCGATCTTCGCGTCCGGGTCGATCCCGGCCGAGGAGGCGTCCAACAGATCCACCCCGGCCGCGTGCAGCTCCTTGGCCAGCCGGACGGTGTCCTCCACCGTCCAACTCGGCATGCCCTCAAGCCAGTCGGTGGCGGAGGTGCGGTAGAGCACCGGCAGCTCGGCCGGCCACACCGCGCGGACCGCCTCGACCACCTCCAGCGCGATCCGGCTGCGCCCGGCGAAGTCGCCCCCGTACGCGTCGGTGCGGTGGTTGGAGTGCGGCGACAGGAAGGAGTGGATCAGGTAGCCGTGCGCACCGTGCACCTCCACCGCCTCGAACCCGGCCGCCAGCGCCCGCCGAGCCGCCTCGGCGAACGCCCGGACCACGCCCTGGATCTCCTCGACCGTCAGCTCGTCGGGCACCTGGTGCTCCGCGCTGAACGGCACCGGGGAGGCGCCGACCGGCTGCCAGCCGCCCGCCGCGATCGACAGCGGCTTGCCACCCAGCCACGGCCGGTCGGTGGCCGCCTTGCGGCCGGCGTGGGCGAGCTGGATCGCCGGGACGGCGCCGTGCGACTTCACCAGCGCGGCGATCCGGGCCAGTTCCTGCTGCTGGCGGTCGTTCCACAGCCCGAGGTCCCACGGCGAGATCCGGCCCTCGGGGCTGACCGCGGTGGCCTCGGTCATCACCAGACCGGCCCCGCCGGCCGCCCTGGCCCCCAGGTGGGCGAGGTGGAAGTCGGTCGCCACCCCGGCCTCGGGTCCCTCCGGGGCGGCCGAGTACATGCACATGGGCGCCAGCCAGATCCGGTTGGGCACGGTCAGCGAGCGGAGGGTCAGGGGCTCGAACAGGGCGCTCACGGTCGACTCCTCGGTGGGGCGGCAAGGTGCTTGTACGATAGCTCTCGTAGTACGGCAGCTGTCAAACTACGATAGTTCTCGTACTATTGCCCCGTGGCCGACACCCAGCTCCCCGAACCCGCCCTGACCGAGATCAGGCTCGCGGCGGTGCTGCACGCCCTCGCCGACCCGATCCGGCTCCGGATCGCCGCCGAACTCGCCCAGGACCAGGGCGAACTGGCCTGCCAGGCCTTCGACCTGCCGGTGACCAAGTCGACCAGCACGCACCACTTCAAGGTGCTCCGCGAGGCCGGCGTGATCCGCCAGTGCCGACGCGGCACGCACCGGATGAGCCACCTGCGCACGGCCGACCTGGAGACGCTCTTCCCCGGCCTGCTGGCCGGGATCCTCGGCGCGCACCTCGCGGAGCACGGCCGGCAGGACTGACCGACGGCGCGGTCAGTCGCCCTCCTCCTCCGGGGTGTGCGGGAGGGCGATGCCGTGGTGGGCGGCGATCCTGATCAGGGCGGCGACCCGGCCCTGGTACGCCTCGACGCCGTCCTCGTCGCCCGCCTCGCGGGCCTCGGCCACCGCGCGGCGGGCCTGGTCCAGCTGCTCACGGAGCTCTTCCTCGAACACACGTCAAGCATCGCACCAAACGCCCGGACGGCCCGGTCAACGGGCCGCCCGGGCCCCGCTCAGTCGACCGGGCGCTTGAACATCCGGGTGGCGGTGATCTCCCCGTGGATGGCCGGACCGTCCGGGTCCTGCGGGGCGGGCAGGCCGGGGCGCAGGTGCTCCTCGACCGAGATGTACTTCAGGCCGGCCCGCAGGTCGGCGTCGTTGCGCAGCCGGATCACCAGCGGGAACTCGGCCAGCGCCGTGGTGTCGAAGAGCCCGGTGGTGTAGATCAGCTGGACGCCGAGTGCGTCGGCCACCGCCCGCTGGAGCTCCAGCAGGTAGGTCGCGTTGGCGCGGCCGATCGGGTTGTCCAGGAACAGCGTCCCCGCGTGCCGCAACTGGGACTGGCCCCGGTCGTTGGCCCGCAGCGCCGCCATCGTGCAGTACAGCGCGATCGCGGCGGTGAGCAGCTGGCCGCCGGAGAACACGTCCGACATCTGACCGACGCTCACCCGCTCGGCCCGCAGCACCGCGTCGGGCTTGAGGATCTCCACCGAGACGCCCTTCGGGCCGATCGCGGCGGCCACCCCGCGCAGCAGCAGTGACATGCCGTCACGGCGCAGGTCGGAGTTCTTCTTCACGGCGGACCGGGTGGCCTCGTCGATCACCTCGCCGAGCCGCTCGACCAGCAGCGCGTGGTCCGGGTCCTCGAAGCGGATCCGGAGGAACTCCTGACCGGACCACTCCCCCAGGCCCTCGGGCAGCCGGGACAGCCGCTGGGCCGCGCGCAGGGTGGCGAGCGAGCTCTCCACCAGGCCGCGCAGCCGGTCCACGATCGAGCCCCGGTTGCGCTCCAGCTGGGCCAACTCGTCGGTGAGGACCCGGAGTCGGGGCGCGAAAGCGGTGGCCCAGGCGGCGGCGTGGTCGGGCAGGGCGGCGGCCGGCAGCTCCCGGATCTGCTGCCGGGCCGGGGTCCGGACGGCCTCGTACCGGGCCGCGTTGGCGTGCCGGACCAGGGCGTCGGAGGCGTCCCGGACGGCGAGTTCGGCGGCGGTCAGCTCGGTGGAGGCGGTCCGCAGGGTGCGGCGGGAGTCGGCGGCGGTGCTCCGGGCCTCGGCGAGCGAGCCGAGGTAGGGCTCGGCGGGCTGCTCGTTCTCCTCCGGGTGGTGGTCGCGCAGACCGTCGCGGAGCTGGGCGGCGCTCTCGTCGAAGTCGGCGGCGGCGCTCTGCGCGGTGTCCAGGGTGCGCTGCAGGTCGGCGTGCGCCGTCCGGGCGTTGTCCACCAGCTCGCGCCGCTCGGCGAGCCGGGAGGTGGCGGTGCGCAGCAGCAGCTGGGCGTGCTCGGGGTCGGCCGGGACCAGGTCCTCGGGCAGCGCGGTGTGCTCCTCACCGCTGGCGGGGGCGGACCGCTCGGCCTCGCCGCGCAGCCGGCCGAGCTGCTCGGAGGCGGTCGCGGCGCGGGCCTCGATGGTGGCCACCAGCTCCTCGGCCCGGGCCGCGGCGGCCTGCCGGGCCGGACCGTCGGCGCCGTCCGGGCTGGCCAGCAGCTCCTCGGCGCGCAGCCGGACCCTGTTGGTGAGCCGGTCCAGCTCGGTGGCGGAGGCGGCCTCGTCGCCCTCGGCCCTGGCCTGCTCGGCGCGCAGGTCGGCGCCGACCCCCACCTTCTCGTACAGCTGGGCGGCGGCCCGGTACGCCTCGCGCAGCGCGGGCAGCGAGGCAGGGGCCTCGGCGGGCTCCTCGGCCTCGGCGACGGCGGACAGCTCGGAGCGCTCCGCCCGCAGCGTACGGGCCGTCCGGCGGGCGTCGTCGGCGGCCCGCTGGGCGGCCCGGCGGTCCTCGTCGCAGGTGCGGGCCCGCTCGGCGCAGACGGCCTGGCGGCGGTCGCACTCGGTGGCGTCCTCGGTCAGCTCGCGCTGCCGGCGGATCCAGTTGCCGCGCTCGCGCAGCCGGAAGGCCAGGCCGGCCAGGGCGTCGGCCCGGCGGCGGGTGCGCTGGGCGGCCTCCCGGCGCTCCTCGTGGGCACCGGCGGCGGCCAGCTGGTCGGCCTCGGCCTCGGTGTGCTCGGCCCGCAGGGTGGCCAGCTCGGCGGCGGCGGTCTCGGCCCGGGCGGCGGCGTCCCGGGTGGCCTCGGTCAGCTCGGCCAGCGTGCCGGGCGGGCACTGCTGATGCCAGGAGGCCAACCGGGCGCTCAGCGCCCGGTCGCCGCCGAGCCGGGCGGCCAGCTCGCGAATGTGCTCCTCCCGGGCGGTGGCCCGGGTGCGCAGCTGGCGGCGTTCGTCGTCGGCCGCGCCCTCGTTGTGCATCGCGGGGTTCGGCGGCACCAGGAAGAACGGCGGCTCGGCACCGATCGGCGCGATCAGCGCGGCGGCGGTGCCGACCGCGACGGTGGAGCGCGGCAGCAGGGCGGCGGCCTGGAGTGCTTCGCGGGCCCGGTCGAGGGACTGAGGGTCCGTCACCACCACGCCGTCGACCAGTTCCGGCCGGGCGGCCAGGATCGCCTCGTGGTCGGCCGGGTCGACCGACTGGGCCAGGTAGCGCCAGCCGGGCAGCGCGGGGATGCCGTGCTCACCGAGGAACTCGACCGTGGCCAGCACGTCAGGGCCGGGCGGCAGCAGGCCGCCGTCGCCGAGCGCGGCCAGGATCCGGGAGTCGTCGGCGGCGGCGGTGCGCAGGTCGAAGAGGGTGCGCTCGGCGCTGCTGACGGCGGCGTCCAGCTGCTCGCGCAGCTCCTCGGCGTTGGCGTCCAGCAGGACGGGGGTGAGCTGCCCCTCCCGGTCCTCGTCCTGGTCCTGGTACGGCGTCAGGGCGAGCAGCTCGGCGAGCCGGGGCTCGGCGGCCAGCGCGGCGGCGGTGCGCTGCTCGGCGGAGAGCGCGCGGTGGGCGTTCTGGTACGCGTCGCTGGCGCGGGCGGCGGCCAGCTCGGCGCGGGCCTCGGCGGCGCCGGTCTCCCGGGCCCGGGCGGCGGCCTGCTCGGCGGCGGCCCTGGACTGCTCCAGCGCGGCGGTGGCGGCCTGCTCCGCGTCGGCGGCGTGCAGGGCGGCCCGAGCCGGGTCCGGCTCGTCGGTGCCGGCGTCGATCCAGCCCGCCTCGACGGCGGCCCTGGTCTCCTGCTCGACCTCGGCCAGCCGCTGACCGAGGTGGCCCGCCTCGGAGCGGGCCTTCTGCGCGGCGGTCGCGGCGGCGGTGGCCTCGGCCTGCGCGGCGGCGCCGTCGGACTGGAGCTCCTCGGCCCGCGCCTCCTCCTGATCCGCCCTCAGCTCGGCGGCCCCGGCGGCGCTCTCCAGCGCGCGGGCCAGTGCCCCGGCCGCCCGGGCCCGGGCGGCCAGCGCCGGGGCGGCGTCCAGCTCGGCCTCCCGGATCGCGACCGCGACCCGGGCCACCCGGTCGGCCGCCGCGCGGTGCCGCAGCACCGCCTCGGCGGCCTGCCAGGCGGCGTGCAGGGTGCGGGCCTCGGTCAGCTCGCGGCGTAGCGCGGCGGCCTCGGTGGTGGCGGCGGCCAGGCCGAGGGTGGCGTGACGGTAGGTCAGCTCGGCCGTGATCAGCGAGTGCCGGGTGCGGTCCGCCTCGGCGGCGGTGACGGCGCCCGCGGCGGCCGCCACCTCGATCGCCAGGTCGTGCGCCCGTTCGCGCTCGGCGCCGCCCCGGGCGGCCAGCGCGTGCGCGAGCCGACGGGTGCGGCGCTCGGTGGTGCGGTGCAGCTCGCGGACCGACTCGCGCGCCGTGGTGGCGTCCACGATCCGCTGGAGCAGGTCGACCGAGCCCGCAGTGAAGTCCCGCTCGGCGGTCAGCTCGGACCGGCGGCCGAGCTTGGCGGCGAAGCCGTGCACCAGGTCGGCCAGGCCGTCGGTGTCCCGGGTGTCGGTGACGGCGCGCAGCAGCAGGTCGGTGAAGTCGGCGTCGTGCTTGACCGCGAAGAGGCCGGCCGCCTCGCCCTCGTCGGCGTTCATCTCGCGCTGGTAGCGGAAGAGTTCCGGGTCCAGACCGAGGTCGGCGAGGTGCTCGTTCCACCGGTCGTGGCCGTCCTCGAAGACCAGCTCCAGACCGGGGTACGTCTTGCCCGCCTCGGTCAGCGCGTCCCGGAAGCCCTTCATGGTGCGGCGGCGGCCGCGGACCTTCTGGTCACCGGTCAGGCTGATCCGCTCGGCCACCGGCAGCGCGTCCAGGGTGAGGCCGTCACCGGGACGGAACGAGTACCAGGTCTCGGCGAACTTGCGCGGGTCCGAGGAGACCTGACGCCCCCTCCACTCGCTGACCTTGCCGACCACGATCAGCTCGCCGGTGACGGTGTGCTGCCACTCCAGCGCGACGTGGCCGCAGTCGTCGGCGAGCAGGAACTTGCGCAGCACGCCGGAGCTGGCGCCGCCCAGGGTGTTGCGGTGGCCGGGCAGCATCACCGAGAAGATCAGCTTGAGCAGGACCGACTTGCCGCCGCCGTTCTCCAGGAACAGCACCCCGGCCGGGGCCGGGCGGCGCTGCGGACCCTCCGGCTCCTCGCCGAACAGGCCGATCTGCTGGGGCCGGGGCTCGGCCACCGGCTCACCGACTCCGCGCAGGTCGAGCACCGTGTCGGCATAGCGTGCACCGGCCGGTCCGATCGAGTACAGGCGGACCCGGTTGAGCTCGTACATGTGCGGCGGTTCTCCAGCTTGGCGGTGGGTCGGAGGGAACGGGCGGGGCTGACGGGTCAGAGGGCGTGGAACGGGAGGCCGGCGTCGGCGACCAGGTCCTCGCTGTGGTCGGCGGGCAGCAGGGTGGCGGTGCCGTCGCTGACCGGGACCACGCCCAGGTCGAGCAGCTCGGCCATCGCCGCGCTGCCCGCCAGGTCGCGGACCTGGAGCTGGTAGCGGGCGGTGGTGCGGTAGGTGCCGCCGGCGTCGTCCGAGGTCTTCTGCAGGAAGCCGGAGTCGACCAGGAAGAGCACCGCCTTGGAGACGATGCCGATGGTCGAGCCGGACAGCCGGCGCGCGTCCTTGGTGGCACCGGTGGCGGAGCGGCGGGCCCAGACCCGCCAGGCCGCCTCCAGACCGGGGGCGTCGCTGGTCGGGTCGGTGTTGGTGCCCGCCTCCTCGGCGCGCTCCTCCAGCCGGCGGCAGGCCTGCCGGACGAAGGCGTCGATGCCGTTCACCGTGATCCGGCCCAGGTAGCCGTCGTCGGCCAGGTCCTCGGGGCGGGGGAACGCCATCGCGGCCACCGCGAGGTGGGCCAGCCCGTGCAGGAAGCGGTCGGTGGTCTCACCGGCGGCCCGACGCGAGTAGTCGCCCATCCGGACCGCGAACACCGAGTCCTCGTCGGCGGCCACCGCCATGCCCGCCCGGGGGGAGACCTCCAGCACCACCAGGCCCATGCCGGTCGCCACCGCGTCGGCCAGCCGGGCGAACGCCGGGTCCTCGCGGTGACGGCGGATCAACTCGGCGTACTCCGCGTCCCGGGCCGGGAGCAGCTTGGCCTGCAGGCCGAACGAGACCAGCCGGGCGGCGTCCGCCACGTCGGCGGGGGTGAGGGCGGCTGCCGCCGGGGCGGCTTGCGGCTCAGCCTCGGGCTCCCAGGTGTCGGTGCTCACGAGTTCGGCTCCTCAGAAATTGGTGCACCCAGGGGCGCGGGGCTGTGACACGTGCGGCTCCGCCGCGCGGACGCGCTCAGGAGCGGGCATCCCAGGGGCGCGGGGCTGTGACACGTACGGCTCCGCCGCGCGGACGCGCTCAGGAGCGGGCATCCCAGGGGCGCGGGGAACTGCGCGAATCGGAAGGTCTCCGGGTGATCACTCCGCAACGGCAAGAAGGTGCACCTGGCTCTGCGGCGAAACGTGCGGGCCGGGTCGCCTCCCGATTCGCGCAGTTCCCCGCGCCCCTGGGATGCCCCTCCCTGAACCTGAACCCGCATCAGCTCGCGTCCTTGCGGTCCGCCGCCATGCCGACCGCGTCGAGCAGGGCGCTGCCCACGATCAGGTCCGCCCCGCCGAACTCCCAGTCGTCCAGCCGGGTGCCGTCGTCGACGGCGAACAGCAGCCGCTCCTCGCCCTGACGGTACGCCGTCCCGACCGGCGGGCTGGCCGCGTGCACGGCGAGCAGCGCGACCAGGTACGGCAGCTCGGTGTCCCGATCGCGGGCCTCGGCGAGCAGGCCGGAGAGCCGGCGGGGGGCGTCCGGCGGAAGGTCGAGCAGTTCCAGGGCGGACTCCAGCTGGGCCTCGGTGAAGCGGCTGTCGTCGGGCGTGGCGACCAGGTCGGGGTCGGGCAGCTCGGCGCCGAGGTGCTCGCGCTCGACCGGCGGGGTGAGCAGCAGCTCGACCAGGTCGGCGACCCGGACCGAGACCGGGGTGCGCAGCCCGATGCCCCGGGCGAAGAACGCGTCGGTGGGCCGGATGGCCTGATCGACCGGCAGCTCCAGCAGCGGGGCGAGCAGCTGCCCGTACAGGTCGATGCCGCTGCGGGCGGTCGGGGCGGCGAACGCCTGCCGGTCCTGCTCGGCGCGGAACAGCGGGCCGGCCTCCAGCAGCCGGGTCTGCAACTGGGTGTGGCGGCGGATGCAGTCCTTGACGATGTCGACCAGCTCGGCGGCCCGGCGCTTCTGCTCGGCGTCCTCGGACTCGTCGCGGGCCTTGCGGATGTTGGTGAGGATCGCGTTCTCGTGCCGGTAGCGGTCGGCGATGTGGTCGAGCGCCTCGTCGATCAGGTCGGGGACGGCCTGCATCCAGTCCACCGCGCGGACGTTGCGCCGGGTCGCGTCCAGGGCGCGGCGCAGCGTCTCGGCGTACTGCACGGTGCGGTACCGGGCCTGCTCGGCGGCGAGCTGGGCATCGGCCAGCCGGCCCCGGCTGATCAGCACCTCGAGCTTCACCTCGGCGGCGATCTGAGCGGACGTCACGTCCGTGTCGAGGGCGCCGACCAGGACGTTGACCGCCTCGTCGGTGGTGCGCAGGTAGACCCCGCCGTCCGGGCCGGGGACCTCCTCGATCAGCTTGAAGTCGTAGTCCCGGCGGACGTAGGAGCCGTCGGAGCCGAAGGTGCCGTAGACGGCCCGGAAGCCGCGGTCGACGCTGCCGACGTTGATCAGCGACTCCAGCACCCAGCGGGCCACCCGCTCGTGCTCGGCGACCGGACGGCCCGGGTTCTGCGCGGCGACCCTGGGGTGCAGGCGGCCGAGCACTATGTCCCGGTCGGCGCCGGTGTCGAAGTCCATGTTGAGGGTGACCAGGTCGATCACGGCGAGCCCGATCTCGGCCATCGCGTACGAGCTGTACTCGCCGGCCAGGTTGACCTTCCGGCTCTCCAGGTCGTGCAGCGGAGCGGTGCAGGCCAGCGCCTTGAGCCGACGGGCCAGCCCCTCGTCGGCGGCCGGGCCCGGGGCGGGCCGGGCGGTGCCGGGGGCGGGCGGGCGGAGCGGCTGCCCGGTGGGTCGGTCTGCGATGGCGGTCACGGTGGTCAAGGTTAGAGGTTCACCCCGACAGAGTCCGAAACGACCCCGGTTGTCCCCGTTTCCGAGGCAAGTTGAACATGTTCAATTACCCCTCTAGAGTCAGCTCTGCGCAGGTCGGGACAGTGAACCCGACCCGTTCTACCCGTATGGGGGTTCTGCGACATGACCGAGGTTCAGAAGGCCACCGAGGCCGCCACCCTGCGCCGGGTCCGGCGGTGGATCGGGATCTTCATCGTCTGCCTGGTGCTCAGTGGGCTGACGGCCTTTCCGCTGGAGACCGAGACCCGCTGGCTGGTCGACCTGGTCGGCGGATCACCGATCGCCGAGCACTTCCCGGCGGCCGCCGCCTGGGCCGAGCGGGTCCGGGACGGGGTGGCCGACACCAACGTCCGCTACCCCTTCCTCGCCTACGGCACCGACTGGCTGGCCTTCGCGCACCTGGTGATCGCGGTCGGCTTCTGGGGGCCCTACCGGGACCCGGTCCGCAACGTCTGGGTGGTCCAGTGGGCGATGACCGCCTGCGTCGCGATCATCCCGCTGGCGCTGATCTGCGGGCCGCTGCGCGGGATACCGCTGGCTTGGCGATTCGTCGACATGTCGTTCGGCGTCTTCGGGGTGATCCCGCTGCTGATCGTGCTGCGCGGCATCCGGCAGCTGGAGCGGGCGGCGGCGCTGCGCCAGGCACCGGTGCCGGCGGCCTGACCGGACGTCGGCCCCGCCGGTCGGCCGGGCCGATGATCGGGGACGTTCCTCGGGGGAGGAAACGTTCCGCCATGTGAGGGAGCGCGCACCATCCGGTGCGCGCTCCGGGCTCGGGTCACGTGCACACGCGCCCGCGCGCAGGCCCTACGATCACCCCCGACGGATGTCGGGAGCGGGAGGCGGGCGTTGGCGTGACCGAAGCGGTGATCGACCTCAATGCGGACCTCGGTGAGGGGTTCGGACGCTGGACCCTGACCGACGACGAGGCCCTGCTCTCCGTGGTCACCAGCGCCAACGTGGCCTGCGGCTTCCACGCCGGCGACCCGTCCACCATGCGCCGGGTCTGCGCGCTGGCCGCCGAGCGCGGCGTCCGGATCGGCGCCCAGGTCTCCTACCGCGACCTGGCGGGTTTCGGCCGCCGCCCGATGGACGTGCCGCCCGAGGAACTGGCCGACGAGATCGCGTACCAGATCGGCGCCCTCCAGGTCTTCGCCCGCGCGGCCGGCTCCCGGGTCTCCTACGTCAAACCGCACGGTGCCCTCTACAACAAGGTGGTCACCGACTCCGAGCAGGCCGAGGCCGTGGTCGCGGGCGTGCTCCGGGCCGGCGCGGTCTGCGACGGACCGCTGCCGGTGCTCGGCCTGCCGGGCTCCAGGCTGCTCGCGGTGGCCGAGGGGGTCGGACTCCCGGTGGTCGCCGAGGCGTTCGCCGACCGGGCCTACACCTGGGCGGGCACCCTGGTGCCCCGCCGGGATCCGGACGCGGTGGTGCACGACCCCGAGTCGGTGATCGCCCGCGCGGTCGGCATCGCCCGGGACGGCCTGGTCACCGCCGTCGGCGGCGAGCCGGTCGCGGTCGAGGCCCGCTCGCTCTGCGTGCACGGCGACACCCCGGGCGCGGCCCAACTGGCCTGGCGGGTCCGGGGAGCGCTGGCCTCCGCCGGGGTACGGGTGGAGGCCTTCGTCTGATGGAGCTGACGTTCCGTCGGGTCGGCGCCGACGCCCTGCTGGTGCGGGCGCCCGACGGCGAGGGCGTCGCCGCGCTCTACGCCGCCCTGCTGGCCCGGCGGGACGAGCTCCCGGCGATCACCGAGATCGTGCCCGCCGCCCGGACCGTCCTGCTCGACGGCCTGGCCGACCCCGTCCTGACCCGGCAGCGGCTGGCCGGCTGGGAGCTGCCGCCGCACCCGCCGGCCGACGGCCCGCTGGTCGAGCTGCCCACGGTCTACGACGGCGCGGACCTGGCCGAGGTGGCCGGGCGCTGGGGCTGCTCCGAGGAGGCGGCCGTCCGGCTGCACAGCTCGGTCGAGTACCGGGTGGCGTTCTGCGGCTTCGCCCCCGGCTTCGGCTATCTGACCGGGCTGCCCGACGACCACCAGGTGCCCCGCCGGGCCACTCCCCGCAGCTCCGTCCCGGCCGGGTCGGTCGCGCTGGCCGGGCCGTACACCGGGGTCTACCCCCGCTCCTCGCCGGGCGGCTGGCAGCTGCTCGGCCGGACCGGGGTCCGGCTCTGGGACACCGACCGGACCCAGGCCGCGCTGCTCGCGCCGGGGGTCCGGGTGCGGTTCGTGCCGGTGGCCCCGGCTGCGGTGGCGGCCGGGTGAGCGGGCTGCTGGTGGTCCGGCCGGGGCCGCTGACGACCGTTCAGGACCTCGGCCGGCGCGGGGTCGCCCACCTCGGCGTGCCACGGGCCGGGGCACTGGACGAACCCGCGCTGCGGGCGGCCAACCGGCTGGTCGGCAACCCGGACGGGACGGCGGCACTGGAGACCACGCTCGGCGGCGTGGCGCTGCGGGCGGTCGGCCCCCGGCTGGTCGCCGTGACCGGCGCACCGGCGCCGGTCCGGCTGGACGGGCGCCCGGTCGCCTGGGGTGCGCCGGTCCTGGTCCCGGACGGCTCGGTGCTGGACCTCGGCCCGGCCACCCACGGGGTCCGGAGCTATCTCGCGGTGGCGGGCGGCCTGGCCGTACCGCCGGTGCTGGGCAGCCGCTCCGCCGACCTGCTCTCCGGCCTCGGGCCCGCCCCGCTGACGGCCGGTCGGCTGCTGCCGGTCGGCCCGCCCGGCCGGGACGCCCCGGCGGAGCTGGTCCCGCTGCCCGCACCCCCGGGCGAGTTGGTGCTCCGGCTGCACCCGGGCCCGCACCTGGACTGGTTCGCCCCGGCGGCCCGCCCGCTGCTGGCCCGCTCCCGCTACCGGGTGGCCGGGGCGAGCAACCGGATCGCACTGCGTACCGAGGGCCCGGCGCTCCCCCGCGCCCGGGCGGGCGAACTCGCCAGCGAGGGCATGGTGCTGGGCGCCGTCCAAGTCCCGCCGGACGGACGGCCGGTGGTCTTCCTGGCCGACCATCCGACCACCGGCGGCTACCCGGTGATCGGCGTCGTACCGCCCGCCGACCTGCCCACCGCCGCCCAGGCCGGGCCCGGCACCCCGGTCCGGTTCGTCCCGCTGGACCGCTGACGCCGGCTCACCGGGACGGTCCGGCCAGGCCCGCCTCGTAGGCGGCGATGACCAGGTGGACCCGGTCCCGGGCGCCCAGCTTGCTGAACAGCCGGGCCACGTGGGACTTGGCGGTGGCCACCGAGATGAACAGCTCCTCGGCGATCTCGGTGTTCGACAGGCCCCGGCCGACCAGCGCGAGCACCTCCCGTTCGCGCCCGGTGACGCCCTCGACCGGCTGCGGGGTGCGCGCGGGGCCGGGCCCGGGGTGGTCGAGGAGGTCGGCGATCAGCCGGCGGGTGACCGCCGGGGCGATCAGCGCGTCCCCGGCGGCGACCACCCGGATCGCGCCGAGGATGTCGTCCACCGCCATGTCCTTGACCACGAACCCGCTCGCACCGGCCCGCAGCGCGCCGTAGACGTGGTCGTCCTCGTCGAAGGTGGTCAGCATCAGGACCCGGGTGGCGCCACCGGCCGAGACGATCCGGCGGGTGGCCTCGATCCCGTCCATGCCCGGCATCCGAATGTCCATCAGCACCACGTCGGGGCCCAGCTCCTGGGCCAGCCGGACCGCCTCGGTGCCCGTGCCGGCCTCGCCGACCACCTCCAGGTCGGGATGGTCGGCCATGATCACCCGAAGGCCGGAGCGGACCAGTGGCTGGTCGTCGATGAGCAGCACCCGGATGCTCATCGGGTCTCCGCCCCGGCAACGGCCGGCTCGGACCCGACCGGCTCCGGCAGCGGCAGCCGGGCCGTCACCCGGAAGCCGCCCTCGGGGCGCGGCCCGGCGCTGAACCGGCCGTGCAGCAGGCTGACCCGCTCGCGCATGCCGGTGATCCCGAAGCCCGCTCCCCCGACCTCCGACCCCGGCCTTCCGCACCCTTCGTCGAGCACCTCCACCGACAGCTCCCCCGCCCCGTAGTCGACGGTCACCCGGCAGTGCCCGGTGCCCGCGTGGCGGACCACGTTGGTCACCGCCTCCTGCACGATACGGTAGGCCGAAAGGTCCAGGTCGGCCGGGAGTTGACGCCGGTCACCGGACCGGCGGAGGTCGATGCTGACCCCCGCGTCGGCGGTCGCCGCCACCAGCTGGTCGAGGTCGGCCAGACCGGGCGCCGGCCCGAGCGGGGCCCCGGTCCCCGGATCGGCCTGACGGAGCGCCACCAGGGTGCGGCGCAGCCCCGCCAGGGTCTCCCGGCTGGTGGCCTCGATCGCCTGCAGCGCCTGCCTGGCCTCGGTGGGCTGGGTCTCGATCACCCGGCTGCCGACCCCGGCCTGGATCGCGATGATCCCGATGCTGTGCGCCACCATGTCGTGCAACTCCCGGGCGATCCGCAGGCGTTCGGCGGTCACCGCCTCGGCCACCTCCTGCGAGCGCAGCTGCACCGCGTGCTCCCGACGCTCCCGGAACAGCAGACCGCCCAGGCAGCAGGTCCCGAGCAGCAGCACCGAGATCATCGCGACGGCGACCTGGCGGTCCGGCCCGGACATGAAGGCGAACGCGGTGACCGCCTGCACCAGGGCGGACAGCACGGCGGCGGGGACCGAGACCCGCCGGGACCGGCCCGCGACGATGAAGCCCAGGACCAGGTCGGCCGCCAGGAACGGCAGGAACCGGCCCGGGCTCTCCCCCGGACCGCCCACCGCCACCATCGCGACCGCACCCAGCAGGGTCAGCATCAGCGCCCACCCGGGGGCCCGGCGCACCACCCCGGTCAGCAGGCCGCCCGCGAGCAGGGCCCCCAGCCCGTACAGGTTCGGGGAGCGGAGCGCGCCGCCCACCAACAGCAGCAGTACGAGGGGGTACAGCAGGGCCCCACCCCAGGCCATCGGCCTCGTCGTCGTCATGCCGCGACACTATCCACCGGCCCCGGAGCGGGCACCGGCCCCCGGGCGTACTCCCCCGGGCCGACCTGCCCGGACGGTTGCCGCCTCCGGGCCGATGCCCGCTCCGGGGGCTCGACGGCAGTGTTGCCCCCGTGATCGAAGTCAACGAACTCACCAAGACCTACGGCCGCAAGACGGCCGTGCACCAGCTCTCCTTCGCCGTCCGGCCCGGCCGGGTCACCGGCTTCCTCGGGCCGAACGGCGCCGGCAAGTCCACCACGCTGCGGATGATCCTCGGTCTGGACGCCGCCACCGGCGGCACCGCCACGGTCGGCGGCGTCCCGTTCGGGCGGCACCGGCGCGGGCTGCACCACGTCGGCGCGCTGCTCGACGCGGGCCAGGTGCACGGCGGGCGCAGCGCCGCCGCCCACCTGTCCGCCCTGGCCCGCAGCAACGGCATCCCGCTGCGGCGGGTGGACGAGGTGCTCGCGGAGGTCGGCCTGGCCGAGGTGGGCCGGCGGCGGATCGGCGGGTTCTCGCTCGGTATGAAGCAGCGGCTCGGCATCGCGGCCGCGCTGCTGGGCGACCCGCCGGTGCTGATGTTCGACGAGCCGGTCAACGGGATGGATCCCGAGGGCGTGCTCTGGGCCCGCCGGCTGTTCCGCCGGATGGCCGCCGAGGGCCGGACGGTCTTCCTCTCCAGCCACCTGATGACGGAGATGGAGCAGACCGCCGACGACCTGGTGGTGATCGGTCAGGGCCGGTTGATCGCCGCTGAGCCGGTCACCGCCTTCGCCGCCCGCAGTGCCCGGCTGAGCGTCCTGGTGGGCACCCCACAGGCCGCCGAACTGACCGCCCTGCTCACCGTGGCGGGCGCCTCGGTGGAACCGGAGGGCTCGGCCGGGGCCGAGCGGCTCGCCGTGACCGGCCTACCGGCCGCCCGGATCGGGGCGCTCGCCCTGGAGCACCGGATCACCCTGCACGAACTGACCACCAGGACCGCCTCCCTGGAGGAGGCGTTCATGGAACTGACCGCCGACCGGATCGACCACCAGGCAGGACGCACCCGATGAGCATGCTCGCCCCCGCCCCGTCCGTCGCCCGCTTCGGTGACCTGGTCGCCGCCGAGTGGATCAAGATGCGCTCGCTCCGCTCAACCTGGTGGACGCTCGCCCTGACCACCCTGTTCATCCTCGGTTCGGCGGTGACCGCCGCGCTGGCGGACCGTCAGAACCTGGCGGGCACCGCCCCGGAGTCCCGGAGCTACCAGGGCTTCCTGTGCTTCGACGCCTTCCCGCCCGCCGGGTACCTCACGCTGATGCTGGTGGCCGGCAGCATCGGCGCGGTCACCGTCGTCGCCGAGTACGGCAGCGGGCTGATCCGCACCACCACGGTGGCCGTCCCGGCCCGGCGCTCGGTGCTGCTGGCCAAGGCGGTGCTGCTCGGCGCCGTCTGGGCCGGGCTCGGGGCGGTCGTCTCGCTGGCCGCCTTCCTGCTCTCGCAGGCGATCCTGAGCGGATCGGACGCCGGGGTGCCGATCACCTACCCCGGGGTGCTCCGGGCGATGGCGGCCTGCGCCCTGGTGGCCCCGGTCTGCGCGCTGACCGGCCTCGGCCTCGGAGCACTGGTCCGGCACGGTGCGGCGGCCGTCCTCGGCACCTGCTTCTGCCTGCTGGTCCTGCCGATGCTGTTCGCACCCTCCAAGCAGTGGTCCGCCGACGTCAACCACCTGATGGTGGTCAGCGCCTGGCGTCGGCTGGTGCAGACCTGGGGCCAGCTCCCCGACGACCCGATCCGGGTCGCCGGTGTCCCGGAGTCCTGGGCGGTGTTCGTGCTCTGGCCGCTGGTCGCGCTCGGCGCGGCGCTGCTGGTGATCCGGCGCCGCGACGTCTAGCCGAGCTCGGTGGCGTGGGCCCGGGCGAGCAGCAGGTAGCCCTGGCCGTTGAGCTTGATCCCGGCGCGCTCCTCCTCGGTGAGCTCGCGCTTCACCTTGGCGGGCACCCCCGCCACCAGCGAGCCGGGCGGCACCTGCATGCCCTGCGGCACCACGGCGCCGGCCGCCACCAGCGAACCGGCGCCGATCCGGGCGCCGTTCAGCACCGTGGCGCTCATCCCGACCAGGACGTCGTCCTCCACCGTGCAGCCGTGCAGCACCGCATTGTGGCCGACCGAGATCCGCTCGCCGAGCACCGCCGGGAAGTCCGGGTCGGCGTGCACCGTGCAGTTGTCCTGGATGTTGGTGTCCGCGCCGACCGTGATCGACTCGGCGTCGCCCCGCAGCACGGCCCCGTACCAGACGCTCGCGCCGGGGCCGAGGGTGACCGACCCGACCACCACCGCGTTGGCGGCGACGAACGCGGTCGGGTCGACCTTCGGCGTCCGGCCGGCGGCCGCCGCGATCAGGGGCTCTGCCATGGGTCTCTCCGTCGGTTCGTCCGGGTGGGGTTCCCGGTCACCGTACCAAGGCAGTTGACCGGTGCTCAGGCCGTGGGGGCCGCGAACTCGGGCTGGTCCAGCAGCCGGAGCCAGCTGCCGTCGGGCTGCCGTCGGACCACCTGGGCGCGGGCGCCCGTCCCGTCGGCGGGCGGGGTGGAGGTCAGTGCGATGCCGTCGCTGACCAGGGTGGGCAGCGGCGGCTCCGGCTCGAACGTGGGCCGGTGGGCCAGCACTGCGGCCCACAGCTCGCGGATCGCCTCCCGACCCACCGTCAGGCTGCCGGGCGGGTACGCCATCACCGCGTCCTCCTCGTAAAGCGCCGCCACCCCGGCCGCGTCGCCCGCGTTGGAGCGCTCGACGAAGAACCGGGTGAGGTCCTCGGGTCGCATGGCCTTCTCGTACGCCTGGTAGTCCGTCATGGCTTCCTCCGGGTGTCCCGTGCTGGTGGGTCTCCAGCTTGGCCCGGCCCGTTCGACAAGTCCAACAGCTGGTTCCGATCGGAACTAGAATCCCGGCTCATGGAACTGAGACAGCTGGAGTACTTCGTCGCGGTCGCCGAGGAACGGAACTTCACCCGGGCCGCCGAGCGGGTGCACATCAGCCAGTCCGGTGTCAGCGCGCAGATCCGGCAGCTCGAACGCGAGCTGGGCGCCGAGCTGTTCGACCGGTCCACCCGCACCGCCACACTGACGGTCGCGGGCAAGGCCGCGCTCGAACACGCCCAGGCCGCACTGGCCGCCGCCGGGGCGGTGGGGCAGGCGGTCGGCGAGGTGACCGACCTGATCCGGGGCCGGCTGACCGTCGGCATGGTGGTCGGCTGCACGGTCGCCCCGCTGTTCGAGGCGCTGGCCGGCTTCCACCGCGCCCACCCCGGGGTCGAGCTCTCACTCCTGGAGGACGGCTCGGACCGGCTGGTGTCGGGCGTGCACTCCGGTGCCCTCGACCTGGCCTTGATCGGCGCCGCGGCCACCACCCCCGCCGGGCTCGAGGCGTTCACCGTGATCAGCGAACGGCTGGTCGCCGCCGTCCCGCCGGATCATCCGCTGGCCGGCCGGAGCGGTGTGACGCTCCGGCAGCTGCTCGCCCACCCGCTGATCTGCATGCCGGCCGGCACCGGCCTGCGCGCGGTGCTCGACCGGGCCTGCGCCGGACAGGGCGTCGAGCCCCGGATCGCGCTGCAGGCCAGTGCGGCGGACGCGATCGCCGACCTGGCCGCCCGGGGGCTCGGCGTCGCGGTGCTCAGCGCCTCGATGGCCGCGCACTACCGCGACCGGCTCACCCCGGTCGGCATCGACGACGTCGACCTGCCCGCCCTGCTCGCCCTGGTCTGGCGGGACACCAGCAACCCCGCCCTCCGGGCGCTGCTGGCGCACGGCCGCCGGGCGTTCGGCGCCCAGGACGGCTGACGAAGGGTCAGTGCCCGGGAACCGCGTCCAGCAGCCGGAATCGCTTGGCCACGATCAGGGTGTCGTCGTCCACCGTGAAGTCGGCGCCGAGCTCGGCCCGGATCTCGGGGCCGTGCCAGAACTCCTCGTGGGTGGCCCGCCACTGCGCCACCGACTCGTCGCCCTCGCCCTCGTCCAGCGCGTGCCGCAGGTCGACCTCCGCCAGCCGGACCACCCGGACCTCGGTCAGCTCGACCACCGCGACCCGGCGGCCCGCCGAGTCCGGCACCGCCCAGTGCAGACCGGCCTCGGGCACCGGCTCGCCGTCGTACTCGTACCCGGCCAGCAGCGCGGTGGTGGTGGTCTTGGTACCGGCCAGGATCGCTGCCACCAGCCGGTCGCGCAGCGGTCCGGGGAAGGCGAACTCCATCGTGGGCAGGGCATCGAGGTCCATGGAGCGCAGGCTACCGACCGCCGCCGACGACGGCCCGTGCTTTTTCAGCCGGGCGCACCGAACCGGGCCAGGTAGTGCCAGACCTTCTTGAGGTCCTGCGGGTCGTGCTCCCCGGCGGCGACCGCCACTCCGAGCACCCGGGGGTCGAGCCGGCCGTCCTCGGCGATCGCGGCGCCGAGCTCGACGTACTGCGCGCCCCGGTAGCCGGGGTGGCGGCGCAGCTCGGACACCGAGAGCCGGTACCCGGGGTGCCACTCGACCGGGCAGGGCAGCGCGGCCGCGTCGGCCTCGACGGCGGTGCCCCGGAAGCTCGGGTCCAGCACCAGCGCCTCCACGTCACGGTCCAGCCTGACCCCGCCGTGCACATGGGCCTCGACGTAGTCGTCCAGCAGGTCCTGCTCGTCGGCCTCGGCCAGTTCGATCAGGGACATCCGGTCGGCGGTGCCGAAGTCGGCCGGCTCCAGGAAGCTGTCGGGGTAGCAGAACGTGGTGCGGGTGAGCGCCTCGGCGGTCAGCCGGAAGTGCGCGGAGCCGAACCTGGGGGCTGCCCCGGCCGGCCGCTGCCGGAAGTTCAGCGCGCCGTACACCGGGCGCTGCTCGGCGGGCGCGGCGTCGTAGGCACCGCCGAAGATCCGGCTCTCCCAGTGCCAGCGGTCGCCGCCGGGGTGGGCGGTCAGGCCGCCGTTGCCCGTGCCGGTGACGAACTGGGAGTGGTAGCCACCGTCCTCGGCCAGCGCGCGCAGGATCGAGCGGGTCGAAGGCCCCCGGTCCGGGTGGAAGTTCAGCGTCACCCGCAGGTCGGGGGCGACCGGCCCGCCGGTGGCCCGGGCCGCGATGTGACGGAGTGCCAGCCGCGCTGCGGCGGCGGTCACCGCGCGGCCAGGGCGGCCAGCTCGGCGGCGGACAGCCGGAGGGCACCGGCCGCGATGTTCTCCACCAGGTGGTCGGGATTGCCGGTGCCGGGGATGGCGAGCACGTGCGGGCCCTGGGCCAGCGTCCAGGCGAGCCGGACCTGGGCCGGCGAGGCGCCGTGGGCGGCGGCCACCGCGAGCAGTTCGGGGCTGTCGCCGCCGCCCACGCCGCTCTCCCTGCCCTCCCCCGCGATCGCGAAGAACGGGACGAAGGCCACACCCTGCGCGCCGCAGCTGCGCAGCAGGTCCTGCTGGTCGGCCCCGGCCCCGATCCCGAACCGGTTCTGCACGCAGACCACCGGCGCGACGGTCTGCGCCTCGGCCAGCTGGGCGGCGTCCACGTTCGAGACGCCCAGGTGCCGGATCAGGCCCGCCGTCCGCAGCTCGGCCAGCGCGCCGAAGTGCTCGGCGACCGGGCCCCGGCCGGACACCCGCAGGTTCACCACGTCGAGGTGGTCGCGGCCGAGCTGTCGCAGGTTCTCCTCGACCTGGCCGCGCAGCTGGTCGGGCCGGGCCCAGTCGAGCCAGTCGCCGGACGGGCCGCGCCCGGGGCCGACCTTGGTGGTGATCACCAGGTCGTCGGCGTACGGGGCGAGCGCCCGGTTGATCAGCTCGTTGGCGGAGCGCAGCGAGGAGAAGTAGAAGGCGGCGGTGTCGATGTGGTCGACGCCCAGCTCGACGGCCCGCCGGAGCACCGCGATCGAGCGCTCCCGGTCGCTCGGGGTGCCGAGGTCGAAGGCGGCGCTACCGGTCAGCCGCATCGCGCCGAAGCCGATCCGGTGGACGGTCAGGTCGCCGAGGGTCCAGGTGCCCGAGCTCGCTGCAGTGATCATCCCGGGATGATGCCACAGACCGCGACCAACCCGGTCTGCGGCCTCGCCGACCGTCCGTCAGCCGTCCTCGCTCCGGGCCCTCGGCAACGGACGTACACCTTGAAGCCTTATCATCTGGCTGCGCCGGACGGTGCCCTGTGAGCCCGGCGGTGCCGGAGCGACGGCGGGGCGGCGCGCCCCGGATTCCGTGAACAGAACAGGACCAGAGCTGATGCGCACCCTCCCCCAGATAACCGCGGCGGGTGCCCGGTGATCGACTGGTTCCACGCCGCCGTGCTCGGCCTCGTGCAGGGTCTCACCGAGTTCCTCCCGGTCTCCTCCTCCGCCCACCTGCGGGTCTTCTCCGCCCTGATGGGCTGGCAGGACCCGGGGGCGGCGTTCACCGCGGTGACCCAGCTGGGGACCGAGACGGCGGTGCTGATCTACTTCAGGAAGGACATCGCCGCCATCGTCTCGGCCTGGGTGGTGGCCCTGTTCAGGCGCGAGCGGCGCAGCGACCCGAACGCCCGGCTGGGCTGGTTCGTCATCCTGGGCACCCTGCCGATCGGCATCTTCGGGGCGCTCTTCCAGGACACCATCGAGACCACCCTGCGCGACCTCCGGGTGATCGGCACCACGCTGATCCTGTTCGGCGTGATCCTGGCGGTCGCCGACCGCACCCGGGCGGTCCGGCACGCCAAGCCGATCAGCGAACTGACGCTGCCTCATGCCGTCGCCTACGGGCTGGCGCAGTCACTCGCGCTGATCCCCGGCGTGTCCCGCTCGGGCGGCACGATCAGCGCGGGCCTGCTGCTCGGCTACAGCCGGGAGGCGGCGGCCAGGTACTCCTTCCTGCTCGCCATCCCGGCCGTGCTGGCCTCCGGCGTGCTGGAGCTGTTCAAGATCGGCGAGGGGCCGGCCCCGGCCTGGGGCCCGACCGTGCTGGCCACCGTGATCGCCTTCGCGGTCGGTTACGCGGCCATCGCCTGGTTCCTGAAGTACATCTCCAGCCACAGCTTCCTGCCGTTCGTGATCTACCGGATCCTGCTCGGCATCCTGATCATCGGCCTGGTGACGGCGGGCGTGCTGGCCCCGGACGCGGGCGTGCCGGCCAAGTGACCCCGGTGGCGCCGTCGCTCAGCCGTCGGCCGAGCGGCGGCGCCACCAGATCACGCCGCCCACCGCGACCAGCAGGACGGCGACCGCACCGATGACGATCCCGCCGCTGCCCGAGCCCTTGTCCGCGGTCTCGGCGGCAGGCAGCGGAGCGGCACTCGCGGTGGGGGCCGCCACCGAGGGCGAAGGCGTCGGGGACGGGCTCGGCGTGGGGGTCGGGCTGGGGCTGGGCGTCGGTGCGGCCAGCAGCACGGCGCCCGGCGCGGCCTTCGCCAGCTTGAGCACCGGGGCCGGGTTCTTCGGCTCGGCGCCGCCCTGCGGGACCTCGATCCAGCGGTCCACCTGGGTGTCGGTGTACATCACCAGGGTCTTGAACACCACCTGCTGGGCGTCCGGCAGCTGACGCACCTTCACCTGGTACTCGGCGTTCTTCCCCGGTGCCAGCCCCGGTCCGGACACCGAGAAGCCCTCGGCCCCCGGCTTGAACGTCCAGCCCTCCGGAGCCTTCACCAGGCTCACGTCGGCCGGCCCGATCCCGGCCGGCAGCACCACCTGGACCTCGTCGATCCCGGCGGTGTCCGACTCCCCGGCCGCCTTGAACGACAGCACGGCGTCCACGGCCAGTGCCTGGGCCTGCTGGGAGGTGACCCCGGTGTGCGCGAAGGCGGGCCCGCCGAGCAGCACCACCCCGGCCAGGGCGGCTATCGGGGTGGCGAGGCGGGCGAGCGAGAGGTGACGGTTGATCGGCGACGGGGCTCCCGGGTACGGACGGGCGGCGGGCCCGTCCATCATGCCAGTCGCCCCGCGCCCGGCGGTGCCGAACGGCACCGCTCCCGGGCCGGCCGGCGTCAGTGCCCGGTCAGCCGGCCGCGGATGACCGCGTGCAGCTCGGCCTCCTCGGCCGGATCGGCGGCCAGTCGGCGCAACCGCTCCAGCACCCGGACGTCGCCGGTGGTGGTGACGTGGCGGGCGGCCAGCTCGCGGGTGGCCTCCTCGCAGTCCCAGAGGCACTCGACCGCTATGCCGCGCCCGAAGTGCGGATCGGTGGCGGCCAGCGCCCGGGCGGCCCGGCCGCGCAGCTCGGAGGAGGCGGCCTCGCCGTAGACGTGGCGCAGGGCGGGGACGGCTCCGGCGGCGGCCAGCCGCCCCACACCGTCGACCAGGGTGCCCAGACCGGCTCCGGCCACGCCACGGACCGAGATCCACTGGCGCAGCCCGTCGACCACCAGCGGGCCGTCGGCCGGGTCACCGGCGTCGGCGAGCAGCTGGACGGCGGCCTCGCCGAGCGCGCTGTCGGCGCCGCCGGTGGCCGGATCGGCCCAGCGGCGGGCGTGGGCCAGCGCGGCCGGGCCGCGCATCCGCCCGAGCACCGACAGGGCCGCGTCGACCACCCGCTCGTCGATGTCGGCGGCGGCGGCCTCGATCAGTTCGGCGGCGTCCGGATCCTGTTGGTCCACCAGGTAGCGGAGGGCGGCCGTCCGGGCGCCGGACGAACCCGACCGGGCGGCCTCCAGCACCGTCGGCCGGTCCTCCGGGCGCACCACGGCGGCCAGGCAGCGGGCGGCGGCGGCCGACCGGCGCTCGGCGGAGCCGCCGGGCTCGGCCTGGTCGGCCCAGGCCAGCACGTCGGTGGTGCTCCAGCCGGGGGTGACCCCGCCGCGATTCATCTGACGCTGCCACAGGTCGAACGGGGACTGCTCGCTCGCGGCGGCGATCCGGGGGTGGTGCGCGGCCCACAGCCGCCACGGCCGTGGCTCGTACGCGGCCCTGATCGCGGCTCTGAGCTCGGCGTCGCCCTGCGGGTCGGCCGGGAACCGGCCGAGCACGGCGGAGGCCAACGAGAGCAGCGAGCGGTCGTCGTCGCGCAGGGCCAGCTCGTCCAGGGCCCAGGCCCAGTTGGTGCCGACCGCCACGTAGCCGCGCAGCAGGTCCAGGGCGTCCCGCCGGCCGTACGCCGCCAGGTGGCCGAGCACCGCGAGGGCCAGGCCGGTGCGGAATTCGTCCGGCTCCAGGGCGTCCTCCGCTCCGTGCAGGTGCTGTTCGAGCCCGCTGAGCGGCGCCTCCAGCTCCATGAAGAGGCGGGCGTAGTAAAGGGAGCGGTTCTCGACCTGCCAGTCGGCCCTGGGGTCGCTGGTGACGCACTCCTCCAAGGCGGCGATCGCCTCGTGACGGTCGGCCGCGAGCGCATGCAGCTGTCCGTCACCACGGCCTCGCTGGAGGAGGCCGAGGAGGCTGGCACTGGGCGCTATCACTGGCTCGAACATGACGTCAGCATCCGTTGCGGCGGTCGTGGTGGCAACGGGATTTCCGTCGCCGGGGGGTCTGATGGCTCCTGCAAGGGCGCCCGGGCGCCGGAATCACCGAAGGTTACCGCCTGGGCGCCCCTTACGCACACAGGACCGATCAGGTCGGCCGCCGACCCCCGTCGTCGCATATGCCAATGGAAATTCCGTGAAGGATGTGCCGAACCCCTCACAGTCATCCCTACCCACGTGGCACAGTCTTTCCACCGCCGCACGGCCTGGGCGTCCTCCTTGTCCATACCTTCGTCAGGGGTAGCGATGAGCACCGCCGTCTGGGACCTGCGCACCGACCAGGTCAGCTGGCAGCCCGAGGTCTACCGGCTGCTCGGCCGCGACCCCCGGCTCGGCCCGCTCAGCCTCGACCAGCTGCTCCGGGCCGACCGGCCGACGCTCCGCCGGGTGGTCACCTCCGTCCTGCTGCGCGGGCGGCCCGAATCGGGGCTGGTGCCGATCGAACGGCCCGGGGACGAACCGCGCCGCGTCCAGGTCACCGGCGAGCCCATGCTCGACCAGGACGGCCGGGTGACCGCCCTGCGGATGTCGCTCCGTCAGCTCGCCTGAGCCACCGGCCCCGCCGCGGCCTCAGGCCCCCTGCCGGGGCGCCGGCAGCACCTGGTGGATCTCCGCCCGCAGCTCGGCCACGGCCGGCACGCCCTGGTAGCGGCTGGACAGCCGGTACATCTCGCGCAGCCGGTCCCACGTCCGGGTCGAGGAGGTCTGGCCGATCGAGTTGAGCGCCAGCTTGGCGTGCGTCATCGCCCCCTCGGGCTCCCCGGAGAGCCAGTAGACCGAGGCCAGGGTGATCTCGTCGAGCAGACTGGAGCGCTCCCGGCCGGTGGTCGCCCGCAGGTCCATCGCGCGCTGCGCGTGCCGCTCGGCCAACCGGGCCGCGCCCGGGTCGTGCTCCGCCAGCGTCCGGTAGACCAGCGCCTGCATGCCGTGCAGCTCGGCCTCGTTGAAGGTGGCCATCCAGGTCGGCACCGGGAGGTCGCTGGGCCGGACGAACAGCTCCTCCGCCTCGCCCAGCACCCGGCGGGTGGCCTCCGCCCGGCCGAGCGCGGCCTGCGCCCACGCCTCCACGGTGTGCAGCATCGCGCTGGTCCGCGGCAGCATCCGGTCGCCGCTGCCGGCCCGGGCCAGCTGCATCAGCTCCAGCGCGTCGTCGGCCCGGCCGAGATGGAGCATCTGCCGGGCCGCCCGGGAGATCGCCTCACCCGCCCGCGGCCGGTCGTCCGCCTCCTTGGCCGCCTGCGCGGCGATCACGAAGTACCGCTGCGCGGTGGGCTCCAGGCCCACGTCGTGCGACATCCAGCCGGCCAGCACGGCCAGGTTGGCCGCGACCGTCCAGAGCCGCTGCTTCACCTCGGGCCGCAGGTCGTGCGTGAGCAGCCCGCCCACCTCGTTCAACTGGCCGACCACCGCCTTGCGTTGCAGGCCGCCGCCGCGGGAGGCGTCCCAGGCCCGGAACACCTCCACCGACCGCTCCAGCGCGGTCACCTCCTCCGCGCCCACCGGGCCGGGCTCGTACACGTCGATCACCGGCCGGGGCCCGCCCTGGGTGAGCACTCTCCGGGGGCCGGTCCGCCCGGCCGCGGACGCCACGTCGGCGCCCCGCATCCAGTCGTGCAGGTTGTCGCCGATGACAGCACCCGCGGCGAGTGCGGAGCCCGCACCCACCAGTCCGCGTCGGTTCAGCATGAGGTCCATTCCCGTGAACTCGGTGAGGACTTCAGCCGTCCGATCCGGCTCCCAGGGCTCTGCTGACGGCGTGCTGCCGGACCTGGTGGGCCGGTGTCGTTCCAGACCGAGGTCCTCAGTGGTGACGACACGGCCGAGCCGCTCGGTGAACACGGCGGCCAGTAGTCTCGGCACCGGATCGCGGGGGATCTCCCCCTGCTCGATCCAGCGCCGCACCCGCGAGGTGTCGGTGGACAGCTGCTGCTGACCCATCGCCGCACCGCGCCGGTTCACCAGCCTCGCCAACTCGCCCTTCGACCAACCGGTCAGGGCGAAGAGGTCGGCGAATCTGGCGTTCGGCCCCTTGCTCACGTGAAGCCCCCAGGATCCTCGGCTGCTTTCGACCCTAGTGCGCTGGCATGTGCCGCGCGACCATTCGCCACGCTTCGCCAGGGTCCGCCACATGGTGCACCAGTGCTGACCGGGTGTCAGGTAGAGATGCGCCACCCCGACCCCGGGTCGGAAGGCCCGAAAACGGCTCAGGGACTGCCCTGAGCAGTCGTCAACGGACTTTCCGGGGCCTCATCCGAGGGGGTGGCGCGGCAGGGTGGCGCACTGGCGCCGGGCATGGCCAGGGCAGGCGCACGGCACGCATTCCCCAGGATGCGGGCCGGGCCGACCGGCCGAGTTCCGTGCCCGGCGCCTGCGCTCCACCCCTCCGCCCCGGCGGTGCACCGCGACGGTGCACACCTCCGCCACCCGGGGCAGTCCGCAGCAGATACCGGCAGAGGTCAGCCGCCGGCCAGGAAGGGACCCTCACCACCCCATGTACTCCTCAGCGACCACCGGCACCCCCACCCAGACCCGTACCGCGCTGCGCCCCCCCACCGCAGCCGGCGGTCGCCCGGGCCAGAGCCCCACCCCGTACCGCGACCCGAGGGCGCTGGCCGCCGCACGCGGTCTGCTCCCCCGGCAGGCCGACCAGCTCGCGGCCCGCAACGGCACCGACCGGCTGCAGCGCGGCCGGGCCCTGGAGGCCGCCACCGCCGACCGGCTGGACCCGGCCGCCCTGCAGACCCCCGCGGTACGGGCCGCGCTCGCCAACATCGCGCGGATATGCCCTGGCTTCCTTCCCCGCCAGGTCCTGCGGGAAGGCAGCCGACACATCCTGATCGCCGGCACCATCGGCCGGGCGCCCGTGGTCGCCAAGTGCCTCGCCCCGCAGGCCCTGCGCAGCGAGCACGCCGAGCAGCTGATCGAACGCTTCCACCACGAGGTCTCGGTCTACCGGGCCTTCGTCCGGCACCGTCCGCCGGTCCGGCTGCCCCGGCTGGTGGCCGCCGACCACGACCGCTGCGTGCTGGTCATCGAGCGGGTGCCGGGCCGTCAGGCCGCCCGCGAACGGCACCCGGTCAGCGCGCCGACCCCCGGCGAGCTGCGCGCCGTACTCGGCTCGATCCGTTCGCTGAACCTCTGGCGGCCGCCGACCGACGTGTTCGGCAAGCCGCTCGACTACCAGCTGGAGATCTCCCGCTTCCACTCGGTCGGCCAGCTCACCGACCGGGACGCGGGCGACCTGCGGGCCCTGCTGCACGGCCTGGCCGGCAGCCCGCTCCAGCTCTGCCACGGCGACGCGCTGCTCGGCAACATCCTGCTCGCGCCCTCCGGGCCGGTCCTGGTCGACTGGGAGCAGGCCGGCTGGTACCTGCCCGGGTACGACCTGGCGGTGCTCTGGAGCGTGCTCTCCGGGGACTCGGCCGCCCGCCGCCAGATCAGCCAACTCGCGCAGTCCGGCGGGACGGTGGCGCGGGACGCGTTCCTGGTCAACCTGGTCCTGGTGCTGATGCGGGAGATCCGCCTGCACGATGTGCCCGGCGCGGGCGAGGAACAGCGCATCATGATCCGCCGCCTCTACGACGACGCAGCCCTCGCCCGCAGGGCCGTCCGCACGGCGGTCGGCACCCGCTGACGCCCTGCCGGACAGACGCTCAGCTTCCTGGCAGGCGGCGCTCCGGTCTACGGTCCAGGAGCTGCACTGTAGGCAGGTGCTCAGCGGTCGACTACCCAGGGGCTCGGGGAACTGCGAGGAGATCTGGCGTTCGGGTCACTGCGAAAGTGCCTGACCATCTACGGACAGATCACCTTGCACGAGGCCGGCGTCGCAGTTCCCCGAGCCCCTGACTCCGTAGCGGGCTGACCACCTGCCACCAGGGTCGGCACCGTAGCGGCGGGGCCGCACAGCAGCGCAGTGCTAGCCCAGGAGGGTGCGGGCGAGGGTGTCGAGGATGGCGTCCTCCGGGGCCAGGTGGGTGCGGCCGCTGAGGACGTCGCGGAGGTAGCGCTCCAGCGGGTGGCGGCGGCTGAGGCCGGGGTTGCCGGTGAGGGTGACGGCCTGTTGGACGGCTGCCGTGGCGGTGCGGTTGACCAGCAGCTGGGCGGCCCCGGAGCGGGCGGCGGCCGCCTGCTCACCCCGGTCCACCCGCGCGGCCAGGCCGAACAGCAGTTCCTCGGCGCCGATCAGCGACGCCTCGATCTCGGCCACCGCCGTCCGGTACCGGGGCACGGTCGCCAGCGGCTCGGTCAGATTGGCCGGTGTCCGCTGCCCGAGGAAGCGGATCAGCCACTCCTGGGCGGCCCGGGCGACGCCCAGGTGCACGGCGGAGAGGGCGAGTTCACGCCAGGCCCGGTCCAGCCGGTCGGCGGGCGGCTCCTCGGCCGGCGGGCGGGCCAGCCCGACCACCGCGTCGGCGGCCACCGCGACGTCGGTCAGCACCACGTCGTGACCGGCGCTCGCCCGCAGGCCCAACTGGTCCCAGACCGGGTCGAGTTCGATGCCGGGGCTGTCGCCCCTGACCAGGAACAGTCCGGTCCGCGGAACCGTTTCGTCGGTCCTGGCCCGGACCGCCAGCCAGGCCAGCGCCTCGGCGCCGGCGCAGAAGGTCTTCCGGCCGGTCAGCCGCCAGCCGCTGCCGTCCCAGCGGGCCACCGTGGCCAGTCGGCCGCCCGGCTCCGCGCGCAGGGTGTTGACCAACGCCGGGCCCCGGCGGGATTCGGTCAGCAGGCGGCGGTAGATCCCGGCCGGCCAGTTGCCGTTCCTGGCCTGCTCGGCGTGCTGGAGCAGGGTGAAGGCGGTGAGCACCGCCACCGAGGCGTCCCCGCGCCCGAGTTGGGCCAGCACCTGGACGGTTTCGGCCAGACTTCCGCCGGGTCCGCCGTAGCGCTGACCGATGGTCAGGGTGAGCAGCCCCGCCTCGTGCACGGCCTCGATGCCCTGGTACGGGAAGGTGGCGTCCCGGTCGTGCTCCTCGGCCCGGGCCGCCAGCAGGTCGACCACCCTGGGCAGCCGGACGAGGGCGTCCGCGAGGGGTGAGGTGCCATCAGTGACGGTCATCGGGGGTGCCTCCGGGCGGCAGCGTGGTGCGCGGCGAACTGCGGGCGGGCGCACCGGTGTGGGTGCGCGGAACCGTAGGCGGACGTCGGCAGAACGGCTGGATTCAGCCGGAGACGGACCGCCGGAGGAGTCGACTCCCCCTCAGCGGCCCGGACACGCCGCGCTCGCGGTACGCCGCAGATCCAGATGTCTGCGGCGGGTGAGCAGCAGGCGGCGACACGACATGCTGGTGACTGTACGAAGCGTTGATCGTCAGCGTCAAGCAAGGCCTGGCCGGAATCAGCCCTGCTGGAACATGTCCGCGGGGAGCGGCTTGAGCAGCTGGTAGAGATCGTCCGCGATCGGCCGGTCCCAGGAGGCGATGGTCACCTGGACGCCGTCGCTGCGGCCGAACTGGGCGCAGAACACCCGCTCCTCGCTGACCTTGACCTTCCGGACGATCAGCAGGTCGTCCCCGAGCATGACCGGGAAGTCCTCGGCCGAGACGAACTCGACCGGCTCCTCGTTCTCCAGCGCGGTGAGCAACTGGCGGATCTCGAACGGGACGCCGTCCTCGGCGTCCCGGGCCGGCGACCCCTCGGGCAGGTTGCCGATGAACATCGCGGGGCCACGGCCGCCGAACAGGTCGTACCGGAGGAAGATGCCCTGACAGGAGCCGTCCGGGCCGCTCATCATCATGGCGCCGAAGTCGCCCGGCCAGTCGCCGGGATCCATCGCGAGCACGTCGAAGTCCGGTCCCGCGGGAGAGCCGGAGCGGCGGCGGAGAAATGACATGACACCATCGTACGGTGCGGTCACGCCCTGCTCACGGGGCGGGTGGGTGCCCCGGGCGAGATCCACGCTCAGAGACCAATGTTGACTCTGAGCAACCGTCCGGGCTACGTTCGGTTCAGCACGACAGCCGCTGTGGACTCGATCCACCGGGGGGCGGCGTTGTCGCAGCGCGCCCTGGTGCGCGTTTCCTCATGCACATCGTCGTGCGAGACCCGTGTCACCTGCACAGGCACTTTCCGCTGTCCACCGACCGTCGAGTAGCGTCAGGCAGAGCACCACACAGAACACCCATGGACCAGGTTCGCGGGGCCCCGGCCCCGTCGCAGCTCGCGAACCTGCCCGGGACACCGCCGCGTGGGGGCGTGCGGATCCTGGGAACCCGGCACCGGCGTCCGAGTCGCTCTCGTTCGCCGGGGCCACGCCTCCCGGCGACGGCGCACCCAGGTGCGTCCGGGGTTCTACCTCGGGAGGGGTCCGGCACTTGTGCCCGGACCGTACAGCAGGCGCCGTGCCTGGACGCGTGGGGGCGTTGGGCACGGCGTCTGTCTGCTTCTTACTGTGGGCCGTTACTTGTCGAACAGTCAACGAGTATCGGGCCATCAGATTTCCTCCCGGTGTCGGAACGGGGTCCGCGACCTGACGCAGTAGCGGTCAGTTCGCGTCGGATCCGCCGACCCGCGAACCCAACTCGCCGTCCCGGGTACCCAGGACGAAGGCCCGCCACTCGGCCGGCGTGAAGACCAGGGCCGGCCCGTCCGGGGCCCGCCCGTCCCGCATCACGATGTACTCGCCGACGAAGGCGACCTGAACTGCGCCGTTGCCCTGGAGGTCGTCCGGGTCGCAGCCGAGCCACTCCGCCCCGGTGAGGTCCAGTTCGGGCTTCGGGCCGTGCCCCTGGGCCACCGCCCCGCCCTTGCCCGCCACGCTGGTGCCACTGTCGGCCGCCACTGGGTGCTCCTCCCTGTCGAACGTTGCCCCAGCGTATCCAGCCGGCCCGGGACCGGACCGGCTTGCGGCTTTCGCTCCTCCGCACGGGGCCGGATAAACCGTTCCGCCGCGCCCGCCACGGGTGCTGTGCTAGAGGGACACACCGGGCGGATCCGGTCGCGGCCGGGGGACGACTGCGAGAGTGTTGTCCCACGCCCCGTCAGGAGACGTCCCGTCAGACCGCGTACCGCAGAGGCCCGAGGAGCAGTCATGGAACGCCGGGAGGACCCCCGGGCCGATGTGATCCCCATCTCACAGGCCCCGTCCGCGCCGCACCCCGGCGAGCCGGAGCCCGAGGCTCCGCGCCACCCCCGGGCGGCCGGGCTCGGGCGGGTCGGCGTGGTGCTGGTCTCGCACAGCCAGCGGCTGGCCGAGGCGGTCGCCGCGCTGGCGGTCGGGCTGACCCGGGCCGACGATCCGGCGGCGGTGGCCGCCACCGGGGGCAGCCTGGCGGACGGGCTCGGCACCAGCGCGGTCCTGGTGGCCGCGGCGGCCCGCCGGGTGGACCAGGGGCACGGGGTCGCCGTGCTGGCCGACCTGGGCAGTGCGGTCGGCACCGTCCGGGCGCTGCTCACCGACGCGGACGAGCACGGTCTGCCGTTCCCGGTCCGGCTGGCCGACGCCCCGTTCGTGGAGGGGGCGGTGGCGGCGGTGGCCACCGCCAGCGCGGGCGGGGACCTGACGGCGGTGCTGGACGCGGCCGAGGAGATGTACCGCCAACGCAAGCTCTGAGCCCGGCGATCCACCCGATCGGCACCGGAGTTCACCGGATCCGCACGTCGGTGGTGGTCCCGCCGATAGCATGCGGCGCAGTGCGCCCGAGGCGGGGAGGCCGCGGGCCGACGGTGGGGGGAGCTTGAACATGCGGGTGGTCGTGACCGGCGGAGCCGGTTTCATCGGAGCCAACCTCGCCCGGGCCCTGCTGGCCCGTCCGGAGGTGGACCACGTGGCCGTGGTCGACAACCTCAGCACCGGCAGCAAGGCGAACCTGGCCGGCCTGGACGTGACCCTGCACGAGGGCACCATCCTGGACCCGGCCCTGCTGGACGACGCCTTCGCCGGCGCCGACGCGGTGGTGCACCTGGCCGCGCTGCCCTCGGTCCCGCGCTCGGTGGCCGATCCGCTGGCCAGCCACCACGCCAACGCCACCGGCACCCTGGAGGTGCTGGAGGCGGCCCGCCGGGCCGGCGTCGGCTACCTGGTGGCGGCCTCCTCGTCCTCGGTCTACGGGGCCAACCGGGAGCTGCCCAAGCGGGAGACCATGCGGACGGCGCCGATGAGCCCGTACGCGGTCAGCAAGCTGGCCACCGAGGCGTATCTGGCGGCCTATCACCACTGTTACGGGCTGGGCGTGCTGCCGCTGCGGTTCTTCAACGTGTTCGGCCCGCTGCAGCCCGCCGGGCACGCCTACGCGGCCGTGCTGCCCGCCTTCCTGGACGCGGCGCTGGCCGGGCGGCCGCTGACCGTGCACGGGGACGGCGGCCAGAGCCGGGACTTCACCTACGTCGGCACGGTCACCCAGGTGATCAGCGAGGCGGTGGTCCGCCGGGTGGTGCACGCCGACCCGGTGAACCTGGCCTTCGGCACCCGGACCACCCTGCTGGAGCTGATCGACGAGATCGGCTCGGTGCTCGACCTGCCGCTGACCGCCGAGCACGTCGACACCCGCCCCGGCGACGTCCGGGACTCGCAGGCCGACAACAGCCGGCTCCGGGAGCTGTTCCCCGAGGTGGTGCCGGTACCGCTGCGCGAGGGCATCGAGCGGACCGCCGAGTGGTTCCGGACCCTCTGACCCCGGACCGGACCGGGGCACCGCGCCCCGGTCAGGCCGGGTCGCCGGTGGGCGGGGTGAAGACGAACACCGTCTCGGCCTTGCCGGCCAGCGCCACCTCCAGCCGGTAGCGGGCGTAGTCGTCCAGCTCGGGCAGCTCGGTCGGGGCGAACCAGGCCACCTCCAGCGACTCGTCGTCGTTCACCCGCGCCTCGCCGGAGACCCGGCGGCAGCGGAAGGTCAGGTCCAGGTACTGGCTCTGGTCCCCGTTCGGGTAGCTGATCGGCGGCGAGACGGTCACCGCGGCCAGCGCCACCGGCTCGACCACCAGACCGGTCTCCTCGAACACCTCCCGGACCAACCCGTCGGCGGGCTGCTCACCCGGGTCGAGGATGCCGCCGACGATCGCCCAACGACCCGAGTCGGACCGGCGGTTGAGCAGCACCCGGCCCTGCTCGTCGCGGACCACCGCCCCCACGCCGGAGAGCCAGAGCGGGCGGGTGCCGACGACGGAGCGCAGCTCCGCCAGGAAGGATGGAATGGCCATGGCCCGACCCTATGCGGTCGGGCCCCGCCGGTGCCCGGCGAACCCCCGGGTCAGTGGCCCCGGCGGACCGTCGGACGGGCCGGGCAGCCGACCACGGTGGTGTCCGCCGGTACATCACGGGTGACCACGGCGGCGGCGCCGACGAACGCGTACCGGCCCAGCCTGCGCCCCTGCAGCACCACGGCGTTGCTGCCGACGGTGGCGCCCTGCTCCGCGTGCACGGACCCGGACACGTTGCCGCCCGGATAGACCGTCACCAGCTCGGCCAGCACCGTGTCGTGGCCGACCGTCGCGTTGTAGTGCACCTGGCTGTGCGCGCCGATCCGGACGCTGCTGGAGACGTACGCTCCCCCCATCACCAGGCAGCCGGGGCCGAGTTCGGTCTCCGGCGCGACGATCGCCCTCGGGTGCACCAGCGTCACCGGGTGCCCGCCGAGACCGCCCAGCAGCGCGGCCAGCCGGGCCCGCACCGCCGGATCGGCGATCCCGATCAGGTACCCCTCCCCGGCGGCCAGCTCCTTCGGCGCCCGCACCGGCAAGCCGCGCACGGTGCTCCCCTGCGCCCGGTCGTCCAGGAACCCGGCCACCGGCACCCCGGCCGCCAACGCCGTGTCCAGCGCCTCCCGCCCGACCCCGCCGGCCCCGACGATCCACATGTGCACCACCTCCGGTCGTACGCTCCAGGGGCCCGGGGAACGGCGGCGCCGGCCTCGGGAGTGTTCAACGTACGTGAATGGTCAGGGACTTTCGCAGTGACCCGAACGCCGGATCTCCTCGCCCACGCGGCGGAGCCGCACGTCGGCGGAGCCCCGGGCCCCTGGACAGCTCAGGAGGCCTCCTCGACCGGGATCCGCGGGGCCGTCGCCTGCCGGGGCAGCACGATGCGGGTGGTGGTGGTCGTCGGGACCGGGAAGCCCGGGTTGACCCCGCCGACGGCGGTGATCCCGGCCGGGCGGAGCAGTTGACGGGCGGTCATCAGCAGGATCCGGAGGTCGAGTCCGACCGTCCGGTTGGTGATGTACCAGAGGTCGAGCTCGATCCGCTCCGGCCAGCTGATCGAGTTGCGCCCCTTGACCTGGGCCCAACCGGTCAGGCCGGGCCGGATCGCCAGCCGGCCCCGCTGCCGGGGCGAGTAGTGCACGACCTGCTCGGGCAGCGTGGGCCGGGGCCCGATCACGCCCATCTCGCCGCGCACCACGTTCCACAGCTGCGGCAACTCGTCCAGGCTGGTCTTGCGGAGCAGCGCCCCCAGCCGGGTGATCCGGGGTGCGTCGGGTTCGTCGGCGAAGCGCTTGTCCCGCATGGTGCGGAACTTGAGGATCTCGAACTCCGCACCGGCACGGCCGGTCCGGGTCTGACGGAAGAGCACAGGGCCGCCCATGGTGCAGCGGATCAGGATCGCGATCACCAGGCCGAGCGGAAGCGCGATGCTTCCGGCCAGCGCGGTGACCACGAGGTCCCCCCCTCGTTTCATTTCTCCCCCAGCGGGTGTGGTGTGAGGTTGGCTCAGCCGACCGACCAGGCCAACCGCTTGGCTCTGGCCACGGCCGCGTAGGTCTCCAGGGAGACCGCCGCGACGCCGCGCTGGTCGAACTCGGCCAGGGCGCGGCGACGGGCCGCCGCGCCCAGCTGCTCACGCAGGGCGGGCTCGGTGAGGAGCCGGCCGAGCGCGGTGGTGAGGGCTCCGGCATCGCCGGGCGGGGCGAGCAGCAGGTGCTCGCCGTGGGTACCGATCTCGCGGCAGCCCCGGATGTCGCTGAGCACCATCGGCAGGCCGCTGGCGGCGGCCTCCATGGCGGAGCGGGAGAAGCCCTCCCGGTAGGAGGGCAGGACGAAGACGTCCAGTGCGGCGTACAGCTCGGGCATGTCGGAGCGGCTGCCGAGGAAGTCGACCCCGGCCTCCTCCGCCGCCAGGGCGTCCGGCTTGTCGGCGTCCTGCGGGCCGATCCAGCAGAACCTGGCCTTGCCGGCCAGCGCGCGGGCCGCCGACGCGTACTCGACGATGCCCTTCTCGGCCACTCGGCGGCCGACCCCGGCCACCAGCAACTCGTCGTCGGCGACGCCGAGTTCGGCCCTGATCCGGGCCCGGGCGGCCGGGTCGGGGCCGAACCGGGAGAGGTCCACGCCGTTGCCCACCACCCGGGAGCGGCGGGCCGGCACGAACCGGGCCAGGGTCTGCCGGTCCTCGCCGTTCTGGTACAGCTCGGCGTGCGAGAAGCGGGCCGCGACGGCCTCCGCCCCGAGCACCAGCAGCCGCTTGGCGAACGGGTCGTGGGCCTGCGCCCAGAGTCCGTGGCAGGTGTTGACCACCACCGGGACACCGGCCAGCCGGCCGAGGATGCGGCCGAGCACGCCGGTCTTGGGATTGTGGGTGTGCAGCACGTCGGGCCTGATCCGGCGCAGCGCGCCGAGCAGTTCGCGGGCGGCGGCCAGGTCGGCGCCCGGCTGCCAGGCCCGGGTGAGCGAGGGCAGCGGCTCGTGCCGGATGCCGATCGCCTCGAGCTGCTCCAGGTACGGGCCGGGGGCGCTGAGGCCGTAGGTCTCGAAACCGGACTCGACGTCGACCCGCAGCTCGGTGGCCAGCAGCAGTTGCAGGCTCATGTCCACGGTGGTCAGGTGGACCACCCGGAGCGGGCGGCCGCCGGGGCCGCGCAGCCGGGGTGACGGCGTCTCAGGCACGGGCGCCGACCGCCTTCGCGGTGGCCACGATCCGGGCGTAGGCCCGCTCGGGGAGCAGCCGGCCGTACAGCTTGGCACGGTAGAAGTCGATCGGGTCGGTCCGGCGGACCGGGACCCGGCAGAACCGGACCGGGTCGAAGCCGGGGTCGTTCCGGCCGACCCGTCCGGTGGCGGAGGTGCGGAACCGGGCGCGCAGCGCCTCGTCCATGTGCGGAACGGGGACACCCCAGGTGTAGGCGAAGTGCTTCGGACGGGTGCCGAGGTGCTGCTCGACGTCGTCGTTGCAGGCGTCCAGCTCGGCGGTGCTGAGCAGGTCGGGGCGGGCGTGGCTGCGGGTGTGGTTGGCCACCGTGCAGAGACCCGAGCCGGCCATCTCCCTGAGCTGGTCCCAGCTCAGGCCGGGGGCGCCGGACTCCTTGGCGGTCGAGCCCTCCCAGCGCATCTCGCCGCCGACCTGGCCGCTGGCCAGGTAGACGGTGAACGGCAGGCCGCGCTCCCGGAGCAGCGGCCAGGCGTTCTCGTACACGTCGGCGAAGCCGTCGTCGAAGGTCAGCACGGTGCTCGGGGTCCGGCGGCCGGCCTCCAGCCGGTCGGTGGCCTCGTCCAGGCCAACCACCCGGCTGGGCGGCAGCTCCGCCAGCAGGTCCATCTGGGCGGTGAAGTCGGCGGTGGTGACGTCGAGTTCGTCGGCGGAGCCGCCGCCGACCCGGTGGTAGATCAGTACCGTGGCACCCTCGCCGGGGACACCCCCCGCCACCCGTGCCAACTGCTGCTTGACCCTGCCCCGGATGTCTCCGGACACAGCGGTGCCCGCCATCGTTCCCCCCTCTGCGATGCCCTCCCCGGCACCGCAAGTGGTCCAGCGCACGGCGGCAGTTGCCGACCGGGCGGGACCCAGACTAGGGGGATGTGTGGGGCTGATGCCCGGAAGTTGTGAAAGAAGCGCGCAGATAGGCCGAAAATCAGCCGGTCCGATCAGCTCGACGCCGGACCGGACCGGATCTGACCGGCGCATTCACCCCGCGTACGCCGGGGCGAAGGGTGATCGGGTGGGCCTACAGCGCGGTCCGCTCGCCCCGGCGGAGCACCGCGAAGGCGATCCGGCCGAGCAGCAGCACGCCCGCCGCCAGGCAGCCGGCCACCGCCATCGCCCAGGCGGGGCCGTCGCTCTCCGGGACCAGCACGGCGGTGAGGATGCCCATCGCGATGCAGGCCGCGCCGACCACGGTCAGCAGCACCTGGTGCCGGTGCAGGGCCGCGCCGGCCCAGATCCGGGCTGCGGGCTTCCCGCCATGATCACGTTGCGTCTCTCCCATGCCACCCACGGTATACCCGTCGCCCGATCCGTGACGGCCGCCGGGCCCCGGCCCGGCGCACCCTACCGCGACCGCTCCGAGCCCCCGGCGCGCTCCCGCGAAATCTCGCCGAAACGCCGTACAACCATCGGTGCCCCCGAGTGGTCTCCACTACATTGAGCGATCCGGATCGAGCCCGGCCGCCGGTCGGGACGGTGCCCACACACCGCCCGCCGGCCGCCCGGGCCCAGCAGAGCCAGCAGCAATCGAGAGCAGCGAACCAGGCCGTCCGCGGAGCGGGTTGGGAGTCCCCACCGTGGTCGGCCGAGCCGAGGGCGGCGCCGCCGCGCCCCGGGACCGGAGGGCGGTCAGGGCCCCCCGGTGGTACCACCACGCCGCACCGGCGACCGAGGGGGGCCCTGTGCCGCAGTCCGAAGCCACCACACTCAGCAGTACCGTCAGCAGCCGGCCGGCGAAGGCCGGCACCACGACGGCCACGGCCGACGACGCCGGACCGGAGTCCGACCGGGGCGGCTGGCTGCGGTTCTCGCCCGCCCAGCCGCTGTTCCGCGCCCGGGCCGCCCAGCGGCTCGCGGTGCTCGCCTACCACGGGGTGACCGATCCCCGGTCGTTCGGCGCCCAGCTCGACCGGCTGCGGCGGCTGGCCACCCCGGTCTCGGTCGACGACGTCGACCAGGCGATCGCCGAGGGGAAGCCGCTGCCGCCGCGCTCGGTGCTGATCACCTTCGACGACGCCGACCGCTCGGTGCTCACCCACGCGCTGCCGGAGCTGACGGCCCGGGGGATTCCGGCCGCCGCCTTCGTGATCTCCGAGCTGATCGGCACCGACCGCCCGTTCTGGTGGCACGAGGCGGCGTTCCTGGCCCGGCACGGCGGTCAGGCCCGCTCACTGCGCAGCCACGTCCGCCCGGAGCAGCTGCTGGCCCGGCTGAAGGCGCTGCCGGACCCGGACCGCCGCCGCAGCCTGCACGAGCTGCGGGTCAGCGCCCGCCGCCGCCCGCCGGGGCAGGACCAGCTCTCCCCCGAGGACCTGCGGGCCCTCCAGGACGGCAACGTCGCGATCGGCAACCACACGCTCGGCCATCCCTGCCTGGCCCGCTGCGACGACTCGACCGTGCAGACCGAGATCACCGGGGCGCACCAGGCGCTCACCCGCTGGCTCGGCGAGCCGCCGACCGCGTTCGCCTACCCGAACGGCGGCTACGACCCGCGCGCCGACACCCTGCTGCGCCAGCTCGGCTACCGGCTCGGCTTCCTGTCCGACCACCGGCTGGGCCCCCGGCTGCCCGTCCACCCGCTCCGGATCAGCCGGCTGCAGGTCGACTCCACCACCAGCACCCGGCGCTTCGACACCATCCTGTCCGGCCTGGAGCCCGCCGTACAGCGCTGGCGCAAGAGCCCGACCGTCACGGAGTGACGGTCGGGTCGGCTCCCGGGGCAGGTCACCGGGAGCCGACCCGGCGTCAGGCCGCCGCGCGCCGGGAGCGGAGGTTCCGGACCTGACGGTGCAACCGCTGGACGGCGACGAACCGCTCCATCCGGTTGGCCAGCGTGAGCCGGTACTTCAGCCGCAGCTGGGCGGGCAGCCCGTCGATCCGCTCCACGCCGATCGCCCGGAGCAGCCGGCTGACGTGCTCCTGGTAGGCCGCCCGGTAGCCCCGGTCGCCGTCCGGCACCGACCAGAAGAACATCGGGAGCTCCTCGACCAGCGTGTTGTGGTCGTAGGTCCGCAGGTACTCGGCGAACTCCGGCTCGGGCCTGGCCAGCAGCCACTCCCGGACCAGCTCGATCGAGCGGACCCGGTCGATCACGCCCCGCGGGTCGGTCTTCACCTGGGTGATCGACAGGTCGCCGCTCTCCCGGACCCGCCAGTGGTAGATCGGCTCGGAGAGCACGTCCACGCTCTTCGCCAGGTAGTGCAGCGGGACGCTGACCGGGGCGTCCTCGTACAGGATGCCCTCGGGGTACAGCACGCCGGCCGCGTCGAAGAACGAGCGGCGGTAGACCTTGTTCCACGCCGTCCGGTCGGTGACCAGGCTGGGCACCTCGCGCACGTGGGTCCTCAGCCTGGTCTCGGCGAACGGCCTGCGGTGGCCGTGCGAGGGGAACAGCCCGGCCACCCGCAGCCGCAGCGCGTTGCCCGCCACGAAGTCCGAGCCGGACTCGTCCAGGGTCGAGACCATCAGCTGGTAGGCGCCGGTCGGCAGGGTGTCGTCACTGTCCACGAAGGTCAGGTACTCGGCGCCCGGGGCGAGGTGCCGCCAGCCGGTGTTGCGGGCCGCGCCGAGACCCTTGTTCTCCTGCCGGACCAGCCGGAAACGCGGGTCCCCGGCGGCGAACGTCTCGGCGATCGCCGCGCTGCCGTCGGTCGAGCCGTCGTCGACCAGCACGCACTCGAAGTCCTCGAAGGACTGCGCGGCTATCGACTCCAGGCACTCCTGGAGGTAACGCTCGACGTTGTAGATCGGGACGACGACGGAGAGTCGGGGCGACATCGGCTCCGTGGGCCTTTCGGTCGGTGGTGGCGACCGTCCTGCGACCGGTCATCGACCTCTTGGTATACACGTAACCCCTCCCCGCTGACCAGCAGCGGCCGGACCGGGGCCGAACCGCCGGGGCCCGGGGCCGGAGCGGGCGGACGGTCGGGGACAATGGACCCGTCCAGGGCGCCGGAGGAAGCACGGCGCCCGTCCGTGCCGGGAGTCCCCCCGTGGTGTCCGAGAACCTCGAGCTGCTGTCCGACTGCGCGAACTGCTTCGGCCTGTGCTGCGTGGCCCTGCCGTTCGCGCGGTCGGCCGACTTCGCGGTCACCAAGCCGGCGGGCACGCCGTGCAAGAACCTGCGGACCGACTTCCGCTGCGGCATCCACACCGAGCTGCGGACCACCGGCTTCACCGGTTGCACGGTCTTCGACTGCTTCGGCGCCGGGCAGAAGGTGTCCCAGATCACCTTCGAGGGACGCAGCTGGCGGGAGGCTCCCGAGACCGCCGGGGCGATGTACGAGGTGTTCCCGGTGATGCGGCAGCTGCACGAGCTGCTGTATTACCTGACCGAGGCGGGCACCCTGCGGGCCGCGAAGTCCGTGCACGGCCAGCTGCGCGCGGCGCTGGAGCGGATCGAGGCGCTGACCCGGGGCACCGCCGCCGAGCTGGTCGCGGCGGACGTGCCGACGATCCGTCAGGAGGTCGGCGAGCTGCTGCTGCGGGCCAGCGAACTGGTCCGGGCCGGGGTGCCGGGCAAGAAGCGCAACCACCGGGGCGCCGACCTGATGGGCGCCCGGCTGGCCGGGGCGAACCTGCGCGGGGCCAACCTGCGCGGGGCGTACCTGATCGCGGCCGACCTCAAGCGGGCCGACCTGCGCGAAGCCGACCTGATCGGCGTGGACTTCCGGGACGCCGACCTGACCGGGGCCGACCTGACCGGGGCGCTCTTCCTGACCCAGGCCCAGCTCAACGCGGCGCGCGGGAACGCGAGCACCCGGCTGCCGTCCGGGCTGCGGAGGGCCGGCCACTGGTAACCGTCAGCGCACCGGCGCGGGCTCGGCCAGCAGCCGGCCCTCGGCGTACCGCAGGACGGCGGGCGGCAGGCTGCCGACCCGGCCGCTGAGCAGCACCGTGACGGTGCCGCCGCCTGCGGGCCGGTCGGTGCCGATCCGGCGCAGCGCCTGGGCGGCGACCGCCTCGGCCGAGCCGTGGCAGACCGGCAGCGGACCGCCCGGAGCGACCACGGCTGCCCGGATCTGCTCCGCCAGCAGCTCGTAGTGGGTGCAGCCGAGCACGATCGCGTCCGTCCGGGCGGGCGTCCGCGCGGCGGCGTCGGCCACGGCGGCGGCGATCGCCTCCCGGTCGGCCCGCTCCACCGCATCGGCCAGCCCGGGGCAGGCCACCTCGGTGACGGTGGCTCCGCCGCCGAACTCCCGGATCAGCTGCTGCTGGTAGGGGCTCCCGGTGGTCGCAGGGGTGGCCCAGATCGCCACCCGGGCCCCGGCCGCCGCCGCAGGCTTGATCGCCGGGACGGTCCCGATCACCGGCAGGCCCGGCTCGAGCTCGGCCCGGACCACCTCCAGCGCGTGCACCGAGGCGGTGTTGCAGGCGATCACCAGCGCATCCGGCTCCAGCTCGGCGGCGGCCCGGGCACAGGCCAGCGCGTGCGCGGCGATGTCCTCGGACGTACGCGGCCCCCAGGGCATCCCGTCGGGGTCGGACGAGAGCACCAGGTCCAGGTCGGGGCGGCGGCGGCGCAGGGCCGCGGCGGCCGCGAGCAGTCCGAGTCCGGAGTCCACCAGTGCGATCTTCACGGTTCACGACTCTACTTGAGCCGCGCCGGGGAACTCCGCTCCGGTCAGCTGCGCGCCGGGCTCAGCCATCAGGGGCTCGGGGCCCTGATGTTGTGCGGCTCCGCCGCGCGGGCGCCGCCGACCCTTTGGGAGGTGCTCAGCCCACTACGGAGTCAGGGGCTCGGGGCTCTGCTGATGTGCGGCTCCGCCGCGTGGGCGACGCCAGCCTTTGGCAGGTGCTCACCGGCTACGGTCCAGGGGCTCGGGGAACTGCGACGCCGGCCCCTGCAAGGTGATCTGTTCAGGGGTGGTCAGGCACTTTCGCAGTGACCCGCACGCCAGATCTCCTCGCAGTTCCCCGAGCCCCTGGGTAGTCGACCGCTAAGCACCTGCCTACAGCGCAGCCCCCAAGCCCCTGGGTAGTCGACCGCTGAGCGCCTGCCTGCGGCGCAGCCCCCAAGCCCCTGGGTAGTCGACCGCTGAGCGCCTGCCTGCGGCGCAGCCCCTGGACCGGGCAACTGGGCCGCCTGCCAAAGGTGCGGTCCCGAGCGCCTGGCCGTCGATTCCCGGGTGCCTGCCTAGACTGCCGAAGGTGATTGTACTGGTGTGGGTGTCGCTGGCGGCGTGGGTGTGGCTGACGCTGGCTCAGGGGTTCTTCTGGCGGACCGACCAGCGGCTGCCCGCGCCGGTGGAGACCGGGCGGTGGCCGGAGGTGGTGGTGCTGGTGCCGGCCAGGGACGAGGCCGAGGTGCTGCCGGTCAGCCTGCCGAGCTTGCTGGCGCAGCGGTACCCGGGGCGGGCCCGGGTGGTGCTGGTGGACGATCACAGCTCGGACGGGACGGGCGAGTTGGCCCGCCGGCTGGCCACCGGCGGCGGACTGCCGCTGACCGTGACCACTCCCCCGCCGCTGCCGCCCGGCTGGACGGGCAAGCTCTGGGCGCTGCGGCACGGCGTGGAACAGGCCGGCCGGCCCGAGTACCTGCTGCTCACCGACGCCGACATCGCGCACCGGCCGGACTCGCTGGCCGCCCTGGTGGCGGCGGCCGAGGGCCACCGCCTCGACCTGGTCTCGCAGATGGCCCGGCTGCGGGTGGAGACCGGCTGGGAGCGGCTGATCGTGCCGGCCTTCGTGTACTTCTTCGCCCAGCTGTACCCGTTCCGGTGGAGCAACCGCCCCGGCTCGCGGACCGCCGCCGCGGCGGGCGGCTGCTCACTGGTGCGCCGGACGGCGCTGGAGCGGGCCGGCGGGATCGCCGCGATCCGGGGCGCGGTGATCGACGACGTGAACCTGGCCCGGGCGGTGAAG
Source organism: Kitasatospora sp. NPDC101801 (assembly GCF_044766665.1). Lineage (NCBI taxonomy): Bacteria > Bacillati > Actinomycetota > Actinomycetes > Kitasatosporales > Streptomycetaceae > Kitasatospora > Kitasatospora sp. NPDC101801. The sequence continues at coordinate 29,569 of NZ_JBIWML010000035.1, read as the reverse complement.
CGCACCGGCGGCCGGACCTGGCTCGGCCTGGCCGAGCAGGTGGACAGCGTCCGGCCCTACCCGGAGCTCGGGCAGCTCTGGCGGATGGTCTCGCGCAGCGCGTACGCGCAGCTGCGGCACTCGCCGCTGCTGCTGCTCGGCACGGTGCTCGGGCTGGCGCTGGTGTACCTGGTGCCGCCGGTGGCGACGGTGGCCGGGGCGGTCACCGGGACGTGGTGGGTCGCGGCGGCGGGCGGCGCGGCCTGGGCGCTGATGGCCGGCACCTTCACCCCCATGCTCCGCTACTACGGGCAGCCGGCGGCGGCCGCGCTGCTGCTGCCGTTCACCGCGCTGCTGTACCTGCTGATGACGGTGGACTCGGCCGTCCAGCACTGGCGCGGGCGGGGTGCGGCGTGGAAGGGGCGGACGTACGGAAAGGTGCTGGAACCGGATGACGGTCCTGCGTCAGACTGACCGGATGGACCATCAATTACGAAGCAGGATCGCCCACTCCGACCACCCGATCGCGGCGCCGCTCTCCGACCGCAACGTCCAGCGGCTGCTGGACCGGGCCCTCCGGGGCCGGGCCGGGCGGGTGCTCGACCTCGGCTGCGGGGAGGCCGCCTGGCTGCTCCGGGCGCTGGCCGCGTACCCGGAACTGCAGGCGGTCGGCGTCGACCTGGACGAGGCCGCGCTGACGCTCGGCCGGGAGCGCGCCGAGGCCCTCGGGGTGGCCCGGCGGCTCGGGCTGCACCACCAGGACGCCAAGGAGTTCAAGGCCCACCAGCCGTTCGACGTGGTGCTTACGGTCGGTGCGACGCACGCCTTCGGCGGGCTGCTGCCGACCCTGGCGGCGGCCCGGGAGTCGCTGGCCCCGGGCGGGCTGGTGCTGATCGGTGACTGCTTCTGGGAGCGGGAGCCGGACGCGGCCGCGCTGGCCGGGCTCGGCGTCCCGAACGCGGACGACCACGCCGACCTGACCGGCACCGTCCGGCTGGTCACCGAGCAGGGCTGGGTGCCGGTCCTCGGCCACATCAGCACGCCGGAGGAGTGGGACGACTACGAGTGGGCCTGGGCGGGCTCGCTCGCCGAGTGGGCCCTGGACCACCCCGAGCACCCGGACAGTGCCGAGGCCGGCACCGTCGCGGCCGAGCACCGGCTGGGCTGGCTCGGCGGCTACCGGGGCACGCTCGGGTTCCTCACCCTGCTGCTGCGCCGGGCGGACTGACGGGTCATCGGTTCTCCGGCAGGCGGCCCGCCTGCCGGAGACCTACCGTCCGAGCAGCCGCGCGGCGGTCGGCTTGCTGTACTCGAACCGGCTCATCTGCTCCAGGTCGCGCAGCCAGCTCGCCCGGCCCGGCGGGGTGGTGACCACCTCGCGGTAGAGCGCCTCGAAGGCGCTGGCGACACTCTCCAGCGAGAACCGGCCGACCACCCACTCCCGGCCCCAACTCCCCAGGTCGGCCCGGCGGTCCGGCTGGTCGAGCAGCGGGCGGAGCTGCTCGGCCAGCAACTGCGGCGGGGCGGCGCCGTCACCGAAGCCGTACATGCAGCGCGAGGCGTGCGGCTCGACCAGCGGGCCCGGCTCGTGCAGGGCGGTGTACCCGGCGGCGCCGTGCACCACCACCGGCTTGCCGAAGGCGAGGCCGCGCAGGGCCGAGCCGCCCATCCCGAGCACCACGTCGGCGGCCTGGTAGGCGGGCCGGGGGTCGGCCAACTGGCCCGGTACCAGGACGGCTTCGCGGCCCAGGGCGGCGTTGGCCGCCGCCGCGGCGGCCCGCAGCGGCTCCAGGCTGGGCCCGGCGCCGACCACGGCCAGCCTGACCCGGGGGTCGGCCAGCGCCCGGACCGCCTCGACGGTGCGCAGCGCGCCCGCGTCCTTCTCCAGGTCGGGCACCAGCCGGGTGACGATGGCGAGCAGCAACTCCTGCTCACCGATGCCGTGTTCGCGGCGGAACGCACCACCGTCCACCACGCCGGGGGCGTCCGTCACGGTGTTCACCGGCGGCTCGATCAGGCGGACGTCGCGGTGCCCGAAGGCCCGGCCCTCCCCCATCAGGGCGCCGAGCCCGAGCACCAGCGGCTGGTGGCGGGGCAGCCCCCGCAGCATCCGGATGCCGTAGAAGGTGGTGATCACCGGGATCCGGCCGAGCCGGCCCGGGCCGAAGAAGGCGTTCCGGGCGGCCCGGACCTCCCAGGCGTGCACCAGTTGGCTGCCGTGCTCCTCGGCCACCTGGTTCAGCCTCGCCCGGACCACCCGGGCCGGGGTGTCCGGCCCGCCCTCCACCACCAGCTGCAGGCCGTGCCCGGCGGCGAGCTCGACCAGCGGGGCGGGCCCCTCGACCCCCTGCGCGAACAGCACCGGGTGGTGGCCCCGGTCGCGCAGGGTCCGGGCGATGTCCACGGCGTTCAACTGGGCGCCGCCCAGCGCGAGGTTGTTGAGGTGGACCAGTACTCTGAGGCCGCTCACCGGTTCACTCCTCCCAGCGGTGCGGGACGAAGACCGGTGCGGCCAGCACCACGGCACGTGGCGGGGTGTCCAGCATCGGGCCGAAGACGTCGAACTGGCCGACCGAGTGCCAGCTCATCAGTGTCCCGCCGTCGGTCTTGCCGATGCTGTAGACACCCGCCCAGAGCGTGTAACGGCCGCGCGGCAGCGGCAGGTTGGGGATCAGGCAGGCGACCTGGTGGTCCTCGCCGGTGAGCCGGATCTCGTGGCTGATCTGGAAGATCGGGCTGGAGGTGCCCTCGCTGACGCCCAGGTGCAGCGTGGCGTCACCCCGGTAGTCGCCGCCGAGGGTGAGCTCGACCGTCATCAGCTCGTCGGTGGTCAGGTTCTCCCGGCCGTCGCCGAGGATCTCGTGCTTGAGCAGCTGGAGCGGCTCGCCGACCCGGCCACCGCCCTCGGACTGCGCCTCGATCGAGTCCCGGTAGCCGGACATCGCCTCCTTGATGCCCGCGTCCACCCGGATCGAGCCCTGCTCCAGCCAGACCCCCCGGCGGCAGATCGACTCGACGGCGGGCAGGTCGTGCGAGACGAAGACGATCGTGGTGCCCTGCTCGGCCACCTCGCGCATCCGGTCCAGGCAGCGCTGCTGGAAGACCGCGTCGCCGACCGCCAGCACCTCGTCCACCAGCAGCACGTGCGGCTCCAGGTAGGCGGCCACCGCGAAGCCGAGCCGCATCTGCATGCCGGAGGAGTAGTACTTGACCTGCCGGTCGATCGCCCCGCCGAGCCGGGCGAACTCGACGATCGCGTCGAACCGGGAGGCCACCTCACGACGCTTCAGACCGAGCAGCGCGCCGAACAGGTAGATGTTCTCCCGGCCCGTCAGGTCGGGGTGGATGCCGGCCCGGATCTCGATCAGTGCGCCGATCCGGCCGCGCACGTCGATCACCCCGCCGTACGGGTACATCACCCTGGTCAGCATCTTGAGCAGGGTGGACTTGCCGGAGCCGTTGGAGCCGATCAGGCCGACCGACTCGCCGGGCTCGATGTGCAGGTTGATGTCCCGCAGCGCCCAGCGCCAGTCCTCACCGCGGCCGCCGCGCAGCCGACGGGTCAGCTGCTCGACCTTGTCGCGCAGCAGCATCCGCTGCTGGTCGGCCTTGAAGCGCTTCCAGACCTGCTCGGTCCTGATCGTGCCCAGCGGGAGGCTCTGCCTGCTCGAAAGGTCATGCGACATCGGCGATCCCCGTCTCCAGCTTCTTGAACAGCAGGTAGCCGCCGACCAGGAAGACCACCGAACTGGCGGCCGCGATCCCGGTCAGGGTCAGGTCCGGGGTCTGGCCGTAGAGCAGGGCCCGCCGGTAGCCCTCGATCACCGCGCCCAGCGGGTTGATGCCGACGTACAACTCCTGCAGGCCCTGCGGGATCTGCGAGAGCGGGTAGGCGACCGGGGTGGCGAACACTCCCATCTGGGTGATGATCGGCAGCAGGTGCCGGACGTCCCGCAGGTAGACCACGGCGACCGACAGCACCAGCGCCACGCCGTAGGTGAAGGCGATCTGGATCAGCAGCAGCGGGAGCACCCAGAGGAAGGTGACGGCGGGCGGCGTCCAGAAGGCCAGGAAGAGCAGCCCGAGCACGCCGACGCCGATCAGCATGTCCACACTGGCGACCAGCATGGTGGCGAGCGGGAAGACCTCGCGCGGGCAGTAGACCTTGTTCAGCAGGCTCAGGTTGTTGGCCAGGCTGAGTGCGCCCTGGTTCATCGTGTTGCTGAAGAACTGCCAGACGATCAGGCCGACATAGGCGAACAGCGGGTAGGCCACCCCGCCGGTGTCGATCTTCACCGCCCGCTGGAACACCAGCGTGAAGATGGCGCACAGGGCGAGCGGCGTGAGCACCGCCCAGGCGAAGCCGAGCACCGCCTGCTTGTACCGGGCCCGCAGATCACGCTCCGCGAGCGCGCGGACCAACTCGCGCGCCCCCAACAGCTCGCGGGCCACCTGGGCGGGCCGCAGCCTTCGTTTGAAGATCAGTTCGGCGGGCGGTCCGTCGGCCCCCGACCGCCGCGCCTCGGTCTGGTTGTCGCGCTGGTCCAGGACCTGCGCGCGCTGTCCCCCCACGGAACCCCGCCTTCTCCGGTGCCGAGTGATTCGGTGACGTCCGAGGTACGAGCCTCGAATCCGGGCCGCTGCAGAGGCAGTTCGGCCGCGGCGACCACTCTGGCACAGAGTGTGCGAGCAAGGGGCTGGTTCGGTGAAGAATTCGGGCTGCTCAGAGCCGCCGTCGGTCGGGAGGGTGGACGGAGGAGGGAGGTCAGCCGACCAGCCGGTCCAGCGCGTCGGGCATCCCCTCGACCCCGCCGTCCCGGCTCGGCTGCACCCGCTGCCCGCCCTGCACCAGCACGGTCGGCAGCTCGTCCACCTGGTACCGGGTCAGCAGACCGGCGGCCGCGTCGGTGGCCCGCTGGACCTCCTCGGAGCGGTACGCCGTCAGGAAGCCCGCCGGGTCGAGCCCGGCCGTCCGGGCCCAGGCCAGCGCGGTCTCCTCGGTGGTCACGTCGGTCTCCCGCTCGTGCACCGCGCGGAACACCGCGAGCTGCAGCCGGTCCACCTCGCCGAGCTGCTCCAGCGTGTAGTACAGCCGGGCGTGCCCGCGCTGGGTCTGCTCCTCGCGGCTGCCCGCCCAGACCGCCGGCACCCGACGGAGCGTCACGTCGGAGCGGTGCTTCTCGGCCCAGCGCTCGAGCGGGACCTCCAGCTGCTGGGAGTGCCCGCAGTCGTACCAGAAGAACTCGACGGCCTCCTGCTTCACCGCCCGGCCGGGGCCGGGGTTGTCGATCCGGCCCACCAGGCCCCCCTCGTGCGGGACCTCGGGGGCGGCGACGGCAGGGGTGACGAGCAGTCCGCTGGCGACGGCGGCCAGCACGGCGGTGCGCAGGAGCGGGTTCACAGCCGGTCATGCTGCCAGCGTCCGGCACCGCCGGGCGAGCTGACGGGCCGTCCGGTGCGGAACTTCGCCCGGACGGCCCAACGCCGGGTCAGCCCTCGTGCTCCGGCTCCGGCTCGGGCTGCGGCTGCGGCTGCGGCTGCGGCTCCGACGCCGCCACGGCCTTGGCGCTCTGCTGGGCGGCACTGTCGAAGAACCGGAGCAGCTCGACCGGGAAGGGCAGCACCAGGGTGGAGTTCTTCTCCGCCGCCACCTCCACCACGGTCTGCAGCAGCCGCAGTTGCATCGCGGAGGGGGTCTCGGCCATCGTCCGGGCCGCCTCGGCCAGCTTGGCGGAGGCCTGGAACTCGCCGTCCGCCGTGATCACCCTGGCCCGCCGCTCCCGCTCCGCCTCGGCCTGCCGGGACATCGACCGCTTCATCGACTCCGGCAGCGCGACGTCCTTGATCTCCACCCGGTCGATGTGCACGCCCCAGCCCACGGCCGGGCTCTCCAGCATCAGTTCGAGCCCCCGGTGCAGGCCCTCCCGGCCGGAGAGCAGGTCGTCCAGCTCGCTCTTGCCGATGATCGACCGCAGCGAGGTCTGCGCCACCTGGGACATCGCGAAGCCGTAGTTCTGCACGTCGACGCTGGCCCGGACCGGGTCGATCACCCGGAAGTAGACCACCGCGTCCACCCGGACCGAGACGTTGTCCCGGGTGATGCCGTCCTGGGCCGGCACCGGCATGGTGATCACCTGCATGTTGACCTTGCTGAGCCGGTCCACGAACGGGATCAGCAGCGTCGGCCCGGGCTGCCGGGGCGCTCCGCTGACCCGGCCGAGCCGGAACACCACCCCGCGTTCGTACTGCTGCACCACCCGGAACCCGGTCACCAGCCAGGCCACCGCCAGCGCCGCCAGGGCGCCGAGCCCCCCGAGCACGATCTCCATGCTTGTCTTCCTCCCCGTCGGGCCGCCGACGGACGGCGGCCGCGGGCACAGTATGCGCGCGGCCCCGTGGGGAGAACAGACGCCGGACGACGCTCCTTCAGGCCCGTCAGCGGCCGGGGGCCACCTGCCGGAGCAGGCGCTGCCAGGAGTCGGTCACCACGGCCAGGTCGAACCGCTCCAGGGCGTGCGCCCGGGCCGCCGCCCCGAGCGCGGTCCGGTCCCCCGACAGCACCGCGCCGAGCGCCTCGGCCAGCGCGACCGGGTCGCCCGGCCGGACCAGCGCGCCCGTCCGGCCGTCCAGGACGACATCGCCGACCCAGCCCACGTCGGTGGCGACGGCGGGCAGCCCGGCCAGCGCGGCCTCGATCAGCACGCCCGGCACGCCCTCGCTGTCGCTGCTCAGCAGCAGGACGTCGGCGGCCCGGTAGAGCACTCCGGGGTCGGCGAGCCGGCCGAGCAGGTGCACCCGGTCGCAGGGCGGGAAGCTGCCGCCGAGCGGACCGTCGCCCGCCACCGCGAGGTGCACGTCCGGCAGCCGGTCGAGCGCGTCCAGGGCCAGGTCGAGCCGCTTCTCCGGCGCCAGCGCGCCGATCCACGCCACCACCGGGCCCTGCCGGGGCAGGCCCAACCGCGCTCGGGCGGCCTCGCGTTCGGCCTGGTCGGCGGCGGGCCGGTAGCGGTCGGCGGCCCGGCCGTTCGGGATCGTCCGGACCTTCCGGGCGGGCAGCCGGAAGCGCTCCAGCAGCACCGTCCTGGCACCGTCCGAGATCGCCGAGACGGCGGCGGCCCGATGCAGGAAGGCACCCACCCGGAGCCGCCGGGACAGGCTCGCGGTCCAGTGCCTGGGGTCGCCGATGTTGACGTACACGAAGGGCACCCCGGTGCCCACCAGTCCGACGGCGCACGCCTGGAGGGTGCTGGAGCCGTGCGCCACCACCACGTCCGCCTGCCGGGCGGCGGCCCGCAGCGCCCGTAGCGTCGCCGGGTGGTGCCGGGACGGGCCGAGCACCGGGGCGTCGTGGTCGGAAGGCGCGTCGGCGTGCGGCTGGAGCGAACGGAGCGTGGACGGCGCGCCCCGGCGCAGCAGTTCGGTGTGCAGGTCGCGGGCGAGCTGCTGGGCACCCCGGCCCCGGGGATCGGTGATCAGGTGCAGCACACGAGGTCCGTCAGCCATGCGGCCAACCTTCCACACCGGACGCCCTCCCCGCAGGCCCTTCCGGCGGGACGGGCGGGCCGGCCTGGGGTCACCGTTCCCGCCGGTCTGCCCATTCGCTGGCGGATCCCCCGCCCCACCTGGGATGCTGATCGTCTGTCAGAGCGTGCTGGGCCGGGGGGCCGGCGCCGGGGGTCTTGCTGGGGGTTGCCGCTGTGCACGTGCTCTATGTGATCGACAGCGTGAGCAGAATCGGCGGTGCCGAGCAGGGCTTGGTGGCGATGGCACCGCAACTGGTCCGCTCGGGCATCCAACTGGACGTGGCATACCTGCGGCACTCGCCGGACGGCTTCCAGGCCGAGCTGACCCAGGCCGGCGCCACCGTCTTCGGCGTGCACGCGGCGAACCGGGTCGGCGAGTTGGCGGCGCTCCGGCGGCTGGTCCGCCGTCGCCGCCCCGAGCTGGTGCACACCACGCTCTACGAGTCGGACGTGCTCGGCCGCTCGGCCGCGCTGGCCAGCGGGGTGCCGGTGGTGTCCAGTCTGGTCAACTCCGCGTACGGGCCCGAGCACCTGCACGCCCGTGGCCTGAACCCGTGGAAGGTCCGGGCCGCCCAGGCGGTGGACGCGGCCACCGCGCAGGGCACCCGGCGGTTCCACGCGCTGACCAGGCACGTGGCCGAGGTGATGGCCCGTCGGCTGCATGTCTCGCCGGACCGGATCGACGTGGTGCCGCGCGGCCGCGACCCCGAGCTGCTCGGCTCGGTGACGCCCGACCGCCGGGCCGCCGTCCGGGCGGCGCTGGAGCTGTCCGCCGACACGCCGGTGGTACTGGCCGCCGCCCGGCAGCAGTACCAGAAGGGTCTCGACGTCCTGCTGGAGGCCTGGCCCGCGGTCCGGGCCGGGCTGCCCGACGCGGTGCTGCTGCTGGCGGGCAGCCCCGGCACCGAGACCCCGGGACTGCGGAAGCTGGCCGACCGGGCGGGCAACGTCCGCTTCCTGGGCCCGCGTTCGGACGTGTTCGACCTGATGGCGGCCTCCGACGCGTTCGCCGTGCCGTCCCGCTGGGAGGGCCTGGGCAGTGCGGCGATGGAGGCGATGGGGGTCGGCGTCCCGCTGGTCTGTGCCGACGTGGCCGCGCTCCGCGAGACGGTCGGCTCGGAGGACTACGCCCGGCTGGTGCCGTCGGAGCGGCCGGGCGAGCTGGCGGTCGCGCTGCTGGACACGCTCGGTGACCGTTCGGCCGCCGCGCTGCGGGTGAAGGCGGCCCGGGCCAGGTTCCTGACCCGATTCACCCTGCACCACGTCTCGGGTCAGATGGTCGAGTTCTACGAAAGATCACTGCGGCGGGGATGAGATTGGCCAAAGCGCTTGCGCCGCACGTCAGGTGCCGCAAGCATCAGGCTCGGGGGTTTCGGGGAGGGTCGGCGACGTCGGGGGGTGTCGCGCGGCCGCGAGCCCTCGCCGGATCGTACGGAGCCGACCCTGCATCCGGCCCGGCCGGTCCGTACGGCGTATGCACCACGAACGCGAGGGGAACCAACCGGTGGAACCGGCTAACCACTTCATGGTTTTGCGCCGTTACTGGCGTCTGCTGGCGGGCTGCACGGTGGCGGCCCTGATCATCGGTCTGCTGCTCACCCCCACCGTCGACACCGTCGACAACGGCAAGTGGCAGTGCAAGGTGGCGATCACCCCGGTGGCCGGCTCGGGCGAGGCGGTCCGGGCGGACCAGGTGCTCTCGTACGCCGGCGGCTCGGACGTCACCACGGCGGCCGCCAAGAAGCTCGGCGTCACGGACGTGGCGGCCCTGGCGGCCCGCCGCACGGTCTCCGCGGCCAGCACCCAGATGCTGTCCGTGACCGTCACCGGTCCGACCCAGCACAACTGCGCGGACACCGCCGCCGCCTTCGCCGAGGCGATCATCAACGGCTACAGCCAGGAGTCGGCGAAGAGCGCCAGCGAGTCGATCAAGCGGCTGGAGGCCCAGGCGGCCACCCAGCAGGAGCAGGTCAACAAGTTCCAGCAGCAGTTCTCCGCCGCCAAGCCGGCCGACCAGCCCAAGCTGCAGCCGCAGTTGACGGCCGCGCTGGCCTCGCTGACCAAGACCCTGACCGCGATCAGCGACCTGCAGAACGTCAGCCAGACCGACGCCATCCAGCAGTGGGGCTCGATCGACGCCAAGGAGGCGGGCGGCAACCTGCTCAGCTCGCCCAACCGGGGCGTCCGGCTGACCCTCGCGGTGGTGCTCGGGCTGGCCCTGGGCGTGGTGGCCGCGCTGATGCTCAGTCGGATGGACACCCGGCTGCGCTCCCGCAACGCGGTGGAGGAGGCGTTCAACCTCCCGGTGATCGGCGAGATCCCGCAGCTCTCCCGGCGGCTGCGCCGGCTGCGCGACCCGCTGGTGGTGGCCCGGCCGTCCGACCCGGGCGCCGAGGCGTTCCGCTCGCTGCGCTCCACCCTGCTGCTGACCGGACCGCCCTCGCTCGCCGCGCAGTTGGCCGACGGCAACCTCAACCCGGCCGAGCTGGTCTCCCGGCGGCTGGCCCAGCCCGCGCCGGTGATCCTGGTGATGTCCGGCCGCAGCGGCGACGGGCGGACCACCACGGTGGCCAACCTGGCCGCCGCGCTGGCCGAGACCGGCCGCGAGGTCCTGGTGCTGGACTGCGACTTCCGCCACCCGCACGCGCACGAGCAGTTCGGGGTGAGCTCCGGGCCGGGGATGGCGGAGCTGCTCAGCGGTGAGCAGCTGCCCGAGTTGGACGACCTGATCCGGCGGACCAACGTGGACGGCGTGCACCTGATCACCGGCGGCAACACCACCGCCTACCCGGCCGCCCTGGTGCTGCGCGCGGGCGAGGTGCTCCGCCGGGCCCGCCGGCACGCGGACGTGGTGCTGATCGACAGCTCCCCGCTGCTGCACGCCAACGACGCGTACGACCTGGTCCGGCACGCGGACGCGGTGCTGGTGACCGCGATGGCCGGCAATGTGACACCCGAACAGGCCGACCGGGTCAGCGAGTTGCTGTCCCGGACGGGGGTCCCGGTGGCCGGCGTGGCGCTGCTCGGCACGCTCGGCCAGTCGGTCCGCCGCAAGCGCGACGGCATGCACGGCGGCGCCCAGCCAGGCAGCTCCCAGCCCGGCGGACCGGCGCAGCCGACCGGCCCGGTGCCCAGCCAGCCGCACCAGCCGAGGGAGGAGCCCCGGCACCGCGCCTCGCCCACCTGGGCCCGGCGCACCCAGCACGCGCCTCCCGGTGCCGAGTCGGCGGCCGGCGGCCACGAGGGCGAGCTCCGATGACCGCCGGGCCGATCCGGGTGCTCTGGCTGACCAAGGGCCTGGGCCGGGGCGGCGCCGAGCAGTTGCTGGTCAACTGCGCCCGGCACGCGGACCGCGAACGGTACGAGATCGAGGTCGCGTACGTGCTGCCGTGGAAGGACGCGCTGGTGCCCGCGCTGGAGGCGGCGGGCGTCCGGGTGCACTGTCTCGGCGCGGCCCCCGGGCGGCTCTGGCCCTGGCGGCTGGCCCGCCTGCTGGCCCGGCGGCGCTACCACCTGGTGCACTCGCACATGCCGGTCCCGGCCGCCGCGGTCCGGCTGCTGACCCTGGGCCGGCGGCGGCCGGTGCTGGTGCACACCGAGCACAACGTCTGGGAGCGCTACCGGACCGCCACCCGGTGGGCCAACTCGCTGACCTACCGGCGCAACCGGGCCGTCATCGCGGTCTCGCACGCGGTGGCCGCGGCGATCCCGGCGGCCCGCCGCCGGGCCGGCGCGTTCGTGCACGTGGTGCACCACGGCCCCGACCTCGGCGGTGCGGCCGGCGGTCCGGCCGCCCGCGCCCACGCCCGGGCCGAACTGGCGCTGCCGGCGGACGCGTTGGTGATCGGCACGGTCGCCAACTTCACCCCCAAGAAGGACCAGGCCACCCTGCTGACCGCGTTCGGCCTGCTCCGCGAGCGGCACCCGGAGGCCCGGCTGGTGCTGATCGGCTCGGGCCCGCTGGAGGCGGAGCTGCGCGCGGCGGCGGGCGAGGGCGTGCTGTTCGCCGGCTCCCGGTCGGACGTTCCCGAACTGCTGCCGGGCTTCGACGTGTTCACCCTGAGCTCGCGTCAGGAGGGCCTGCCGGTCGCCCTGATGGAGGCGATGACCAGCGGGCTGCCCTCGGTGGTGACCAGGGTCGGCGGGATGCCCGAGGTGCTGGACGACGGCGGGCAGGGCTTCCTGGTCGAGCCGGGCGACCCGGCCGGCCTGGCCACCGCCTTCGGGCGGCTGGCCGGGGACGCCGGACTGCGCGAGCGGCTCGGCGCCGCCGCCCGGCTGCGCGCCGAGCGCTTCGACGTGGCCGGGGCCCAACGGGCCGTGGAGCAGGTGTACGAGCAGGTGCTGCGGAGCTGACCGTCGCCCGCCCCGCCCCTCCGAGAGGAAGACCACCACCGTGAGCGCGAGCCCCGAGCAAGGCCGGGACGACGCCGCCGAGCTGATCTGCCGTCCGCTCGCCCCGGCCGACCACCCCGCGGTACTTGACCTGCTGACCGCCTCGCTGGCGGGCGGCCCGACCGGTACCCGCAGTGCCGGGTTCTTCGACTGGAAGCACCGTCGCAACCCGTTCGGCGCCAGCCCCGGTCTGGTGGCGGTCACCCCGGCCGGCCGGATCGTCGGCGTCCGGCTGTTCCTGCGCTGGGAGTGGCAGCGCGGCGGGCAGGTGGTCCGTGCGGTCCGCCCGGTGGACACCGCCACCCATCCGGACTTCCAGGGCCGGGGCGTGTTCCGCCGGCTCACCACCCAGCTGCTCGAACAGGTCTCCTCCGAGGCCGAGCTGGTCTTCAACACCCCGAACGGCAACAGCCTGCCCGGCTATCTGCGGATGGGCTGGCAGGACCTCGGCCAGGTCCCGGTCACGCTCCGGGTGGCCCGGCCGCTGTCGTTCGCCCGGGGCGCCCGCGCCGCGCTCACCCGGCGGCGGGCCTCGGCCGGTCCGGTGAGCTGCGAACTGCCCACCGCCGCCGACTGGTTCGGCACCGAGCCGATCACCGAGCTGCTGCACGAGCGGGCCGCGGCGGACGCGCCCGACACCCGGCTCGCGGTGCTGCGCACCGAGGAGTTCCTGCGCTGGCGGTACGGCGACGCGCCGGGCCTGGACTACCGGGTGATCACCTGTCACCGGGGCGGCGAGCTGGCCGGGGTGGCCTTCGGCCGGCCCCGGCGGCGCGGGCCGCTGGTCGAGTTCACGCTGGCCGACCTGATCGTCCGGCCCGGCGACGGCGAGTCGGCCGCCCGGCTGCTCCGGGCCGCCGCCCGGGCCGGCGGCGACCACGTGGCCACCCACCTCGTGCCGGGCACCGAGGCGGGCCGGGCGGCGCTCCGGCTGGGCTACCTGCGCGCGCCGCGCACCGGCCTGCGGCTGGCCGCCAGGACGCCGGCGGGCCGGCCGCCGCCGGGGCTCGCGGACTTCCGGTTCACCCTCGGTGACCTGGAGGTCTTCTGATGGGCCGGCCCCCGCTGCCGCGGTCGGTCCCGTGGCCGTCCGTGGTGGCCGGGTCGCTGGTGCTCGGCTACGTCACCGTGTTCGTGCTGGCCATGGTGCACACCAGCTACGACACCTGGGGCGCCCTGCTGGTGCTGCCCGCCCTGATGGCGATCGGCACCCCGATCCTGGCCCGGGTGGCCGCCAACAACCCCGAGCGGGACATCTTCAAGCTGCTGATGCTGGCGATGGCGCTCAAGCTGCTCTGCGCCTTCCCCCGGTACCTGATGGCCTTCGTGCTCTACGGCGGTGCGGCGGACGCCAAGATGTACCACCAGAAGGGCGGCGAGCTGGCGCTCTTCCTGGACCGCGCGGACTTCTCCGCCGGCATCCACTACGACCTCGGCATGAAGGTCGCGGGCACCGGCTTCGTCATCATCGTCACCGGCGTGATCTACGCGATCACCGGCCCGTCGCTGGTCGGCGGCTTCCTGGTGTTCTCCTGGCTCGGCTTCTGGGGGCTGCTGCTGTTCTGGCGGGCCCTGCAGATCGCCTTCCCGGAGGCGGACACCCGGCGCTACGCCAAGCTGGTCTTCTTCCTGCCCTCGCTGCTGTTCTGGCCGTCCAGCATCGGCAAGGACGCCTGGATGATGTTCTGTCTGGGCCTGACCACCTACGGCGTGGCCCGGCTGCTGGACCGCCGGTTCGGCGCCTTCGTGCTCATCGCGCTGGGCTCGCTGGGCACCGCGATGGTCCGCCCGCACGTCACCGTGCTGGCCGGGGCCGGGCTCACCGTGGCGTACGTGCTGCGCAAGCGGCCGAAGCAGGTCAGTGCGCTGGGGCCGCTGCGGATGGTGGTCACGGTGGTGGTGCTGGGCGCGATGGTGATGCTGATGCTGCAACAGGTCAACACCTTCTTCGGCACCACCGGCGGCGGGGGCGACTCGGTCAACCAGGTGCTCTCGGAGACCTCCCGCCGTACCTCGCAGGGCAATTCGGTGATCAACCAACCGGCCCCCGAGGACGCCGCACCCGCCTTCAGCCTCAATCCGGCCGGGCTGCCGATGGCCGTGGTCAGCGTGCTGTTCCGGCCGTTCCCGTTCGAGGCGTCCAACATCCAGAGCCTGTTCCAGTCGGTGGAGTGCTTCGCCCTGCTGGTGATGTTCATCCGGGGCTGGCCGAGGATGCGTCAGCTCCCCCGGCTGTTCCTGCGCCGCTCGTACATCGCCTTCGCGCTGGTGTACACGCTGCTGTTCTGCTGGGCCTTCTCGACCATCAACAACCTCGGCATCCTGTCCCGCGAGCGGGTCCAGGTACTGCCGCTGGTGCTCGTCCTGCTGGCCGTGCCCAGACCCGAGGGCGACGGCGACCGCCCGGTCGGCCGGCGGCGCTCCCGGCCGCCGGTCTGGCGGGCCCAGCCCGGCCAGTGGGGTTCCCGTCCGCCGACCTCCGAGCTCCGCCCGGCCCGCATGGGCGGTCCCGGCGGTCCGTCCCAGCCACCACCTCGACCCAGGGGGGATCGACCCGACCATGACTTCCACTGACACTGCCACACCCGCCTTTCTCGGCGGCGCACCCGCCTTCCCCGACGGCCTGCCGCTGACCCGGGTGCAGGTGCCGGACCGGGCCGGACTGCTGGCGCGGCTCGGCGCCGTCCTGGACAGCGGCATGCTGACCAACGGCCGGACGGTGGCCGAGCTGGAGCAGCGGGCCGCCGAACTGCTGGACGTACCGCACGTGGTGGCGGTCTCCAACTGCACCGCCGGGCTGATGCTGGTGCTGCAGGCCGCCGGGGTGGGCGAGGGCCGGCCGGTGCTGATGCCGGGCTTCACCTTCTCGGCCACCGCGCACGCCGCGCACTGGGCGGGCGGCACCCCGCTGTTCGCCGAGGCCCGGGAGGTGGACATCACGCTGGACCCGGCCGACGCCGAGGCCCGGCTGAAGGCCGCCGACAACCCGGCCGCGCTGATGGCCACCCACGTCTACGGCACCCCCTGCCAGACCGAGGAGCTGCAGCGGATCGCCGACGCGGCCGGGCTGCCGCTGGTGTACGACTCCGCGCACGGCTTCGGCTCCAGCCGCAAGGGCGTGCCGGTGGGCAACTTCGGCCTGGCCGAGGTGTTCAGCATGAGCCCGACCAAGGTCGCGGTGGCGGGCGAGGGCGGCCTGGTCGCCACCCGGGACGCGGCGCTCGCGCAGACCCTGCGGCACGGCCGGGACTACGGCAACCCCGGTGACTACAACACGCTCTTCCCCGGCCTGAACGCCCGGATGAGCGAGCTGCACGCGGCGGTCGGGCTGAGCTGGCTGGCCGAGCTGCCCGAGCGGGTGGCCCACCGGGGCGCGCTGGTGGCCGAGTTCGCCCGGGCCACCGCCGGGCTGCCCGGGCTGCGGCTGGCGCTGCCCGAGGAGGGCGACGTCTCCACCTTCAAGGACCTCACCCTGATCCTGGACGCCGGGGCCTTCGGCCTCACCGCCGACGAGCTGGGCCGGGCCCTGAAGGCGGAGGGCATCGACACCCGGCGCTACTTCCACCCGCCGGTGCAGCGCCAGCAGGCGTACGCCCACCTCGGCCAGGCCGAGGCGCTGCCGGTCACCGACCGGCTGGCCGCCGCCGTACTGACGGTGCCGCTGTGGACCCAGATGGACGCCGCGACCGTGCGGCGGACCGCCGAGGCGGTCGCCCGGATCCAGCCGTATGCGGAGCGCCTGCGCGCCACCGGGCTCTGAGCCCGCCACTCGGCCGCCCGGTGCCCCGCCGGGCCGGGCGGCAAGCCCATTCGGGCCTCGCACGGGGGTGCGGCGATTAGGCGGATAGGGTGAACTCACTTGGACCACAAGGGGGTTGAGTGGGCAGAATGACCCGCTGGGCCTGCTGGCCCCACCCTCCCCCGGCCGGCCCCCCGGCCTCCTCATGGTTTGGAGTTCCCGGTGTTCAAGGGATTCCGCAGCTTCCTGCTGCGCGGAAACGTCGTCGACCTGGCGGTCGGTATCGTGATCGGCGCGGCCTTCACCGCCGTCGTCACCGGATTCGTCACGGCGTTCCTCACCCCGCTGCTCGGTGTCGCGACCGGTGCCGTCGGCGACTACAGCAAGCGCTCCTTCGAGATCGGCGGCACCAGCTTCCCGTACGGCGCGTTCCTGAACGCGCTGATCAGCTTCGTGCTGATCAGCGCGGTGATCTACTTCGCCGTGGTGCTCCCGGTCGGCCGGCTGCAGGCCCGGTTCGAGCCGATCAAGGACGTCCCGGTCGCCAAGACCGACTGCCCCGACTGCCTGAGCTCGATTCCGGCCGCCGCGCTGCGCTGCTCGCACTGCACCTCGGAGCTGGCCGGGCGCCCCGGCTTCCCGGCCCAGGCGCTGGCCTCCCGCTAGGCCCGCACCGCCCCACCCGGCCCGGCGGCCCCGCGCTGCCGGGCCGTGGCGCGTCCGGCGAGCGATCCGGCGACCGGCCCGGCGACCGACCGGGGACCACCCCGGGGGCTCACGCCACGCCGACACGCGCCCTCGGCTCACCGCCGGGTTCGCGGAGACGCGCGGACACGACCCGTTCGCCGCGCGTTCGACCCACCGTCAGCCCCGCGCCGCAACCCCTGAGTGGCCGGAAAACGACGGCGAAATGTCCGATCGTCATACTTTCGAGTGAGTTGTTCTAGCGAAGAGTACGTAAACACTGGAACTCCTACGCCTCCCACTCTCCTCAGCAGGCACATTGTGGGCTTACGGTATGCCCCATGACCTCGCCCCGCTCCTACGACGGAGTCGGCTACCCCTCTCCGTCCTTCAGCTCCGGCACGCCCATCTACGACAGCCTGGTCGCAGAGCGCGGTGTCCCGCAGATCGCCCCCATCAACGTTCCCGCCGCCCTCCCCCCGGCCTCCTCCGGGTACGGCTACGGCAACAACTACGGTTCCGGGTACGGGAATCCGGGCTTCGACAGCCCCGCGAGCAACCTGCCCGCGCTGCCGCCGGCCCGGCTCGCGCTGGGCCCAGGCCCGAGCTCGGCCCCGGCCACCCAGTACATCCCGGCCCAGCAGTACGCCGCCGCCCCGCAGCCGCCGGTCCCCGGCTACGGCGGTCAGCAGCAGCCGTACCTGCCGCCGCAGCGCCCCACCGCACCCGGCCCCGGCTTCCAGCAGTACCAGCAGGCCGGCCAGGCCTTCGGTGCGCAGGGTTACGCCACGGCGCCCAACCTCGCCGCCCAGGGCGGCTACCAGGGCGCGCCGCAGGGCTTCAACGGCCAGGCCCCGCAGGGCTTCCAGGACCAGAGCTTCGGCGGCAACCAGCTCCGCCCGGCCGCCCCGGTGGCCCAGGTCCGCCCGGTCCAGCAGCAGCGCCCGCAGTACGCCGAGCAGGGCCAGTACCCGCAGCCCGGCCACCAGGGGAACGCCTACTGACCCCAGCCGCGCACCACCTGCCCGGCCCCAGGGGGGAGCCGGACGGAGCAGGGCACCACGGTCGTCCCGAGGGCCGCCCGGACCACTACGCGCCACGGTCCGGGCGGCCCTCGCGCGTGCCCGGACGGCCGGCCCGCCGGGCCCGCGCGAACACCGCCGGGACAACTGGCAGGATGGGCCCATGCCACAGCTCACCGGACTGCACATCTACCCCGTCAAGTCGACCTACCGGCTCAGCCCGGAGAGCGCCCAGGTCGAGCCCTGGGGGCTGCTGGGCGACCGGCGGTGGATGCTGGTGGACGAGAGCGGCCGGGCGGTCACCCAGCGGGACGAGCCCACCCTCGGGCAGTTCCGGGCCCTGCCCTCCCCGGACGGCTCGCTGGCGGTCACCGGGCCGGACGGCAGCAGGCTGGAGGTGGCCGCCCCCTCGGTCGCCCACGGCGCCCCCGAGGTGAAGGCCGAGGTGTTCGGCACCCTCTTCGCCACCGCGCTGGCCGCCCCCGAGGTGAACGACTGGTTCGCCGGCTGGTTCCCCGGCGTCCGGCTGGTGCACCTGGACGACCCGCTGAGCCGGCCCGTGAACCCCGAGCACGCGGGCCCCGGCGACACCGTGACGATGGCCGACGGATTCCCGCTGCTGCTCACCACCACCGGTTCGCTCGACGAGCTGAACGCCCGGATCGCCGAGGACCACCCGGACGACGAGCGCAAGGGCGCCGCCCTGCCGATGGAGCGGTTCCGCCCCAACCTGGTGGTCGACGGCACCCCGGCCTGGGCCGAGGACCACTGGCGCCGGGTCAGGATCGGCGAGCTGACCTTCCGGGTGGCCAAGCCCTGCGGCCGCTGCCTGGTCACCACCACCGACCAGGAGACCGGCGTCCGCCAGGGCCCCGAGCCGCTGCGCGCGCTCGGCCGGCACCACCGGATCGGCCAGAAGCTGGTCTTCGGCCAGAACCTGATCCCCGAACGCCCGGCGGGCTTCACCGGGCTGATCGGCACCCTGCACCTCGGCGACGAGCTGACCGTGCTGGAGTGAGCCCGGCAGGACCAGCGCGTCGGAACCGAAAACCTGCTCGCTCGTTGTATCCGGTGTGGCAACCGCAGCGTCCGGGGCAGGTCGTTGGCTGAGACCCCCCGATCGCCGGCGGGTCCGAGGTGGGGATGGCAGGTCGTCATGGGTGAGCACAGGGTCCGGGTCACGCAGGACAGCGCCTCGCGCTGGCGGCGCCGGGCGGGCGAGTACGAGACCCTCGCCGAGGCGATCGCCGCCGCCGAGCCCGGCGACACGCTGACCCTGCGGGCGGGCACCTACCGGGAGAACGTCGCGCTGGACAAGGCGGTCGTGCTGCGGCCCGCCGACGGCCCCGGCAGCGTCCGGATCAACCCCTCCAGCGGCGTCCCGCTGACCGTCACCGCCGGCGCCCAGGTGCACGGCCTGGTGATCGAGGGCGGCGACAGCTCCGTCCCCGCGGTGCTGGTCACCGGCCCGGACACCGCCGCCGAGCTGGCCGGCTGCCGGGTGGAGACCCGGGCCGCGGTCGGCGTCGAGGTCACCGACCGGGCCGCCGCGGTGCTGCGCGGCTGCACCGTGCTCAACCCGAGCGGCCTGGGCGTCAGGCTCCGCTCCGGCGCCTCCCTGCTCGCCGAGGACACCGAGTTGGCCTCCTCGGCCCAGGCCGGTCTCGCCGTGCTGGAGGGCGCCACCGCCCGGCTGGCCAACTGCCGGGTGCACCACGCGGGCGGCGCCGGGGTGCTGCTCGCCGAGCAGGGCAGCACCGCCGAGCTGACGGGCTGTGAGATCTACGAGATCCGCGGCAGCGGCGTCCAGGCCGAGTCCCAGGCGACCGGCCGGCTGACCGACTGCGAGATCCACCGGGTCACCGGCAACGGCGTCACCCTGGACACCGGCGCCGAGCTGACGCTGACCGGCTGCCGGGTGCACGACCTGCCGGAGAACGCCGCCGACCTGCGCCGGGGCTCCCGGCTCCGGCTGGAGAAGAGCACCCTGCAGGACTTCGGCCGGGGCGCGCTCTCGGTCTGGGAGCCGGGCACCCGGGCCGAGGCGGTGTCCAGTGAGATCCACTCCAGCAGCAGCGACTTCCCCGCCGTCTGGGTCTGCGCCGGGGCCGAACTCACCCTGACCGACTGCTCGCTGCACGACCTGCGGGACGCCCTCTCGGTGCTCGACCAGGGCTCCCGGGTGACCGCCAAGGACTGCTCGTTCAGCCGGATCGGCAGCTCGGCGGTCTCGGTCAGCGGCGGCGCCACCGTGGCGCTGGCCGACTGCCGGATCCAGGAGGCCGGCACCGGGCTGTGGTTCCGCGACCACGGCAGCGGCGGGACGCTGACCGGCTGCGAGATCTCCGAGGTGAGCACCGGGGTGATCGTCACCAAGGGCGCCGACCCCGAGGTCTCCGACTGCACCGTGCGCGGCGCCGCCGAGGCCGCCGTGTACGTCTTCGCCCAGGGCCGGGGCAGCTTCACCGACTGCCGGGTCTCGCACGGCAAGGGCTTCGGCTTCTACGTGCTGGACGGCTGCCGCACCGCGCTGACCCGGTGCCGGGCCGAGCAGAACGAGCAGGCGGGCTTCGAGTTCTCCGAGCCGGGCCCGGTCACCGAGGGCTGCGTCTCCGACGACGTGGCCCCGGCCGCGCCGGAGCTGCCCGCTCCCAGGACCGCCCAACTCACCACCGCCGCCGCCGCCGCCGCCCCGGTGGCCACCCCGATCGCCCCGATCCCGGACTACCGGCCGGCCGACGAGGCGCTGGCCGAGCTGGAGTCGCTGATCGGCCTGGCCACCGTGAAGCAGGAGGTGCGCACCCTGATCGACCTGATCTCGGTCGGCCGCCGCCGCCGGGAGGCCGGGCTGAAGGCGCCCTCGCTCCGCCGCCACCTGGTCTTCACCGGCTCCCCCGGCACCGGCAAGACCACGGTGGCCCGGCTCTACGGCGAGATCCTGGCCTCGCTCGGCGTGCTCCAGCAGGGCCACCTGGTCGAGGTGGCCCGGGTCGACCTGGTCGGCGAGCACATCGGCTCCACCGCGATCCGCACCCAGGCCGCCTTCGACCGGGCCAGGGGCGGGGTGCTGTTCATCGACGAGGCGTACGCGCTGGCGCCCGAGGACGGCGCCCGGGACTTCGGGCGGGAGGCGATCGACACCCTGGTGAAGCTGATGGAGGACCACCGCGACGAGGTGGTGGTGATCGTGGCCGGGTACACCGTCGAGATGGAGCGCTTCCTGAGCGCCAACCCCGGGGTCTCCTCCCGGTTCTCCCGCACCGTCACCTTCCCGGACTACTCCGCCGCCGAGCTGCTGGAGATCGCCCGCTCGCAGTGCGCCGAGCACGAGTACGCCCTCGCCGGGGCGACCGAGGGGGCCCTGCTGGAGCACTTCGCCGGGCTGGAGCGCGGTCCCGGTTTCGGCAACGGGCGGACCGCGCGGCAGGTCTTCGAGACCATGGTGGAGCGGCACGCGATGCGGGTGGCCCACCTGACCGACCCGTCCACCGAGGAGCTCCAGCTGCTGGTGCCGGCCGATCTGCCGGTTCCGCCGCCCCGTTCCGGTGTGACGATCTGACAGGATGGCGGAGGGAATCCAGCGAAGGGCCGATCAGATGTCCGACACCAGCAACCTGCTGGCCGAGCAGCGCCGGGCGCTCATCCTCGACGAGGTCCGGCGGCGCGGCGGCGTCCGGGTCAACGAACTGACCCAGCGGCTGAGCGTGTCCGACATGACGATCCGCCGGGACCTGGACGCGCTGGCCAGGACCGGAGCGGTCGAGAAGGTGCACGGCGGCGCGGTCGCGCCCGGCGCCCCGCTGGCCCACGAGCCCGGCTTCGAGGCCAAGTCCTCGCTCGAACCCTCCGCCAAGGAGCAGATCGCCCGGGCCGCCGCCGCCCTGGTCACCCCCGGCAGCGCGATCGCCCTCTCCGGCGGCACCACCACGTACGCACTGGCCCAGCAGCTGCTGGAGATCGACCGGCTGACCGTGGTGACCAACTCGGTGCCGGTCTCCGAGGTCTTCGAACGGGCCCGCCGCCAGGGCGCCGGGGCGGCCACCACGGTGATCCTCACCGGCGGCGTCCGCACCCCCTCGGACGCCCTGGTCGGCCCGGTCGCCGACCGGGCGATCCGCTCGCTCCGCTTCGACCTGCTCTTCCTCGGCGCCCACGGCCTCTCCGCCGACGCCGGACTGAGCACCCCCAACCTGGCCGAGGCGGAGACCAACCGGGCCCTGATCGAGTCGGCCCGCCGCACCGTGGTGGTCGCCGACCACACCAAGTGGGGCGTGGTCGCGCTCTCCACCATCGCCCCGCTGACCGCCGTGCACAGCTGGGTCACCGACCCGGGCCTGCCGGCCCCGGCCGCCGCCGAGGCCCGCGCGCAGCTGCGCGAACTGCTGATCGCGGACTGAGGCCCTCGCTACTCGCCGCCCACCAGCGGGAGTTCGAAGTGCAGCGCGTCCCCGTCCGTCCGGACCAGCGCCAGGCCCGCCTTGCGCAGCACGCCCTGGGAGGCCGCGTTCTCGACCGTGGTCTCGGCCCGGAACACCCGCGCACCGGCCGCCCTGGCGTGCGCCAGCACCGCGAGCACCGCCTCGGTGGCGTACCCCTGGCCGCGTTCGGCCGCCGCCAGGCCGTAGCCGACCTCGACCGCGCCGGTGTCGTCCGGGCCGCCGTGGAAGCCGATGCCGCCGATCGCGGCGCCGTCGGTGCGGCGGCGGATCTCGAAGTTCCCGAACGGGTGCGGGTCCTGGCCGTCCTGACAGCCCTTCAGGAACATCCGGGCGCCGGTCCGCTCGCCCTCGGTCGGGTAGCCGGGCGCCCAGTGGTCGGCGGGGCCGGGCTCGCCGGCGGCCACCCGTTCGGCCTCGTCGGGGGTGAAGGGGTGCAGGGTCAGGCGTTCGGTCAGAAGATCATCCATGTCGCACTGAATACCATCTGCCCGGTGCCGGACGCCAAGGCTTTTACCGGCTCAGCTCGCCCTCGCCCTTGAGGAAGAGCTCCAACTCCTCCTGGAACGGGGCGATGTCGATGCCCTGGCCGGCCAGCCAGTCGTCGGAGTAGTACTTGTCCAGGTAGCGGTCGCCCGGGTCGCAGATCAGCGTCACCACGCTGCCGTGCTCCCCGGCGGCCCGCATCTCGGCCACGA
This sequence comes from Kitasatospora sp. NPDC101801, assembly GCF_044766665.1. Taxonomy (NCBI): domain Bacteria; kingdom Bacillati; phylum Actinomycetota; class Actinomycetes; order Kitasatosporales; family Streptomycetaceae; genus Kitasatospora; species Kitasatospora sp. NPDC101801. The sequence goes on along the minus strand of NZ_JBIWML010000035.1, from coordinate 7,093 downwards.
TCCGCAGCGCGCTCCACAGCCCCGTACCGGTCGACGCCCCGGCCGTCTTCCCGAGCACCCGCTCCAGCACCCGCATCGCGGCGATCGACGCGGCGTCCGGCACCTTCATCATCCGGTCGATCGCGCCCGGCACGAAGCTCGGCTCCATCCGGGGCCGCCCGATCCCCTCGATCCGCGAGCCCCGGTCGCAGGTGGCGTCCGGGTTGTGGTCGACCCAGCCCTCGAAGAAGCAGGAGTTCTCCGGGTCGGCCACGCAGATCCGGGTGTCGTGCTGCAGGTAGTGCACGTACCGCGCGATGGTGGCCGAGGTGCCGCCCGTCCCGGCGGTGGCGACGATCCAGGCCGGCTCGGGGTGCGGCTCCAGCCGCAGCTGGGCGAAGATCGACTCGGCGATGTTGTTGTTCCCCCGCCAGTCGGTGGCCCGCTCCGCGTAGGTGAACTGGTCCATGTAGTGCCCGCCGGTCCGCTCGGCCAGCTCCGCCGAGACCTCGTAGACCTCGCAGGCATTGTCGACAAGGTGACACTCGCCGCCGTGGAACTCGATCAGGTCGATCTTGGCCTGGCTGGTGGTCTTCGCCATCACCGCGACGAACGGCACCCCGATCAGCTTGGCGAAGTACGCCTCCGAGACCGCCGTCGAACCGCTCGACGCCTCGATCACCGGCTTCCCCGGCCGGATCCAGCCGTTGCACAGCGCGTACAGGAAGAGCGAGCGGGCCAGCCGGTGCTTCAGGCTGCCGGTCGGGTGGGTCGACTCGTCCTTCAGGTAGAGGTCGATCCCCCACTCCTCGGGCAGCGGGAAGCGCAGCAGGTGGGTGTCGGCCGACCGGTTCGCGTCGGCCTGGACCTTGCGCACGGCCTCCTTGAGCCAGGCCCGGTACACCGGGTCGGTGCGGTCCACGTCCGTGCTCTCGCTGGCCATCGCGCTGGTCTCCTCGGTCTCGCGGGTCAACTCCCGTCGGCAGTACCGAGTGTAACCGACAACTACGATAAGTAACTTTACTGCTGCCCCCAGCTTCCGCTTATCGGTGAGCCGGCCGCACCCGGGGGCGCGACACCCGACAGCACTCAACTCCCGGTCGCCGTCGGCCCGTCCGGCCCATACGGTCGTGTCACGGGGTGGGACCGTCGGCGCAGGAGGCCAGGATGCAGCAGTACCGCCGGGAGCTGGAGACCCCGGACGACGACGGCCACTGGTCCCGCCAGGACGGCGTCCCCCTGCCGAATCCCGTGGAGTACGACGGGACGCCGCAGCGAGCGGCCAACCACCTGCGGGACGTGTTCGTCCGTAAGCTCTCCTCGCCCGCCCCCGGGCCCCGGGCGGTCAGGGTCCGCTTCTGGGACGGGGCCGAGGCGGTCGGCGAGCCCCGGGCCGAGACGGAGTGGTCACGCGAGTGACGCGCCCACCCCGGACCCGGCCCTGGCCCTGACCCACCGCCTACGCGACGGCCGGCCAGGAGTCGGCTCAACTCCGGGCGAGGTCCGCCCGCTCGCCGACCCCGCCGGAACCGCCGGCGGGCAGGACGGCCGATGGCAGGAATTCGGCACTCCCAGGCTCCGCCGCACCGTCGCCCGCCCGGGCGGCGAGCAGAGCGCTCGCAGTCCTGATGTTGGCAGGGTCGGCCGCCTCGGACATCAGAGCAGCGGCGGTGACGGCGTCCGTCTGCGGTGGGACCACCAGAAGGCTCAACCGGTGCGGGGCGTACGAGCACACCATGATCATGTGTTCGTCCTGCTCGACGGTGAACCAGCCCGCGTGAACGGTGTGACCCACCACCGGGATTCGCGAGGGGATGACCGGCCACTGTGCGGGGTTCACGGTGATCCTGGCGACCCGGGCCCACCGCCGGTCGAGCTCGGCGGCCAGGGCGGGCAGCTCGAGCAGAAGGTCACGTGACCGGGGCCACCAGGCCCCGTCCAGCCGACCGGCCCGCACACCGTCGGGCGCAAGGGAGAACCGCGCAGCAGGGTCGGGGGTGGTCGGCGTCGTCGCGCGATCGAGGATCGCAGTCATGATCAGAGACCTGTCTCCGCACCCGCCGACCAGGGCCGGGCCCGGGATAGCCGTTCACCGGAGACGACGCCGGGTCAGGTGTCGGCATGCGAAGTGCCTTCGGTGATCCCCACACTACTCTCGGTACCGCCCGGACCGGGCACCACCGCCCCCTGCCTGCCGGCAGGCCGAACGCCCGGGCCGCCTCATGGTGACCCGGGCCTCCGGCGGCCGTGCGCGACACTTCCCGGTCGCGCGCCCTCGGTGGCTCAGCGGTTGAACAGGCCCTTGACCTTGTCAACGCCCTCCTGGACCTTGTCCTTCGCCTCGTCGGCGGCCTGCTTCAGCTTGGACTCCGCCTGGTCGCCCTGACCCTCGGCCTTGAGCCGGTCGTTCCCGGTCGCCTCGCCGACCTTCTCCTTGGCCGAGCCGACGACCTCTTCCGCCTTGTGCTTCACCTTGTCGGACGCGTCACTCATGTCGGTGCCTCTCGTGTCGACGGTGCCGTGCGGTAACGGCACAGATACCGAGTGTCACCCGCGCGACACCGGGGCGCGACCCGAGGCAGGCCCGGGCGTCCCACCACCGGCCGATCCCGGCCACTTCGCCCCGCCGGCGGCCCGAAGACTAGCTCCTCCTCGGACGCCGACAAATCTATGCTGGCGAGAGTAGACATTGGCGCCGACTGTGCTTAGAGTTTCTCTCGTAGCCAGCAGTCAGCGGTACCCGCCAGACACGAACTGGCGGGTTGCAGTTCAGCAGTTCGCAGGTCGGCACGGTGGTGGAGTTCTGGAGCCAGGCTTGGTGCAGTACGGCGACAGGGCTGACGACCGGGCCGGGCTGCCCGCAGTGATCAGGGGCAGCCGTCGAGCGGTATCGCAGGACGCACGTCGATTCGCAGTCACCAGCACTACGCGGGATCCCAGCAAAGGCGCCGGACTGCGGGCGCACGTGCCGGGAGGTCCGGCCAGTGGGGTTCCAAGCCGAGCAGGTGAGCAGGACGGGCGACGGGGCTGGCTGCCGGACCAGGTGGGCACACGGCCACCTGAGCAGGACGAGGCAGTACGCAGCACATCAGTCACGCAGAGGAAGAACGGAGGGCGCAAGCGCCATCAGGATCGCCCGGGCCCATGAAGCACGCAGTTCCGTCCGGGCGGACACCGCAGACCCCCCAATGTACGAAGGACGGTGGTTTCCGGTCACGCATTTGCGATCCCCGCACTCCCCATCCCCTCGGGGCGTTGCGGACACAAGGAACCCGGCCCAGGGCCGGTAGATGGTGTTGTTCCCCTTCGGGGCCCCGGAGCCGTCATGGCGCCGGGGCCCCTCCACGCGTTCCCCCACCAGGTAAGAGAAAGAGGTGCAATGGCCACGACCACCAACCGGCCCCACACTCCCCACACTCCCGAGGCCCCCGCCGCCGCCAGCAACTTCGACGACGACGACTACCCCGCCTACACCATGGGCCGCGCAGCCGAGATGACCGGCACCACACCGGGTTTCCTGCGCTCCCTGGGCGACCAGGGCCTCATCACCCCTCTGCGTTCCGACGGCGGCCACCGCCGTTTCTCCCGCTACCAACTGCGGATCGCGATGCGCGCCCGCGACCTGGTCGACCAGGGCACCCCCATCGACGCCGCCTGCCGCATCGTCATCCTCGAGGACCAGCTCGAGGAAGCCCTGCGCATCAACGAACAACTCCGCTGCTCCCCGCACACCCAGGAGCACCCCGAAGCCAACTGACCACCGGTGTCGGTGACCCGTCGGCCCACCGACCGGGCAGCCCGCCGCCGGCCGTGCCCACACCGGCGCGTCGCGCGACGAACTCGTGAGGATTTTGTCCAAACACGCTTTGCAGCTGTTCGTCCGGGTGTTCGGCGGCAGCCGCAGGCGTCTTGGACTGCGGCGGCGTGCCCTGCCGACACTCTTTTGAACGGTGCTGATGTGATCGCGGCCATCGACTCCCAGATGCGTACTGAGGCCGCGAACGACGAGGACCCCCACTGCAGTGCCGTCGGGTCCTTCGTCTGCCCTGGCGGGTGGGTGCGGAGGATACGAGGTTCGAACTCGTGAGGGGTTGCTGCCCCCGACACGCTTTCCAACTGTTCGTCCGACCGTCCGGGGATGTCCAAGAGCGTCCAGACCTGCGGCGGAGTGGCTCGCTCGCCCAGCATCGGACGCCGCCGTACGGGGGTGAATGCCACCAGAACTGCAACCAGGCCAGTCGGCCGCCAGATCAGAGGCTCCTATTCCTACTTCTTTGATAATCTGGCTCCATGACTGAGATGCCCTACAGCATTGGTGAGGGGCCAGCCACCAGGGTCAGCCTCTCCCTGCCCGAAGGTACGGCCGAGGCGATCCGCCAACGGGTGGGCAAGCGCGAGTTCTCGGCGTTCATCGCTGCCGCTGTGGAGCGGGAGCTGCGCGGCCAGATCTTGGACGAGTACCTGGCCGACTATGAACATCGGAAGGGATCGATTTCGGCGGCGGAGCAGGAGCGCGCGCGGCAGGTCTTCGACGAGGTGTCCGCCGAGGAGGGCGGATGGCCCGTCGCAAGCTGAGCCACGAGGGCACCTTGGTACTCGATTCCGAGGGTCTCTCCAAGCTGCTCAACGACCATGAGCCGGCCGTAGCGTTGGTCGCGGAGGCCCGGAAGCGAGGCATGGAGGTGGCGATCAGTGCGCTGACCATCATCGAAGCCGTGCACGGCCGTACCGACCAGGCCCGTCTGCGATGGATTCTCTCTGGGCTGCGGATCGTCCCAGTGGGAGATGAAGAGGCCCGGACAGCTTCCGCGATGTTGATCGCTGCCGGTCTGCACGGCCACAAGTACGCGATCGACGCGGCAGTGGCCGAGATGGCGGTGCGGCAGCAGCGACCGGTCGTCCTGCTGACCTCGGACATCGACGACATGACCAAGCTCTGCGGTGATCGCGTGCGGCTTGTGCTCGTATAGGCGACAGCGACGTACGGTGGTTGCCCCCCGTTCCATCGGGTGCGATGACGGCCCTTCGCGATGACCGACTGTCAGATGCGCTCGCCACAATCGCCCGCATGGAGACCAGATCTGACTGGACACTGGAACTGCAGCTGGGGATCGCACAGCAGGCGGCAGCCAGCGAGGAAGTGACAGCTGCGATCGCAGCCGCCGTGGCACATATGAAAGGCGGGCGGGGAGGACATCGCAGAGGGGGAAAAGCGCTGGTCCGCCTGCTGCAAGAAGCCCGTGCACGAACTGCTGAAGCAGGCGAGTGGCAGGTTGTGCGGCTCGTGCAGGACTCCTTGGACTACGCGGAGCGCCGGATTCTGAAGCCGGACTTCGAGCAGGTGCCGGCCGACCCGGCCAGCGAGGTGTCCAGCCATCTAGGCAACGAGGACGGCTTATCGCTCGTCCCAATGGAAAGTGCCGTCACTACCGCGAAGCCGAGGGTCATCCAGAACGCCCAGTCGCGGTACAGCGGCTGGTCGTAGACATGTAGTACCGCGTTGCGGTGCACAGTCCGGCGCTGCCGCCTGGGTGGGAGCCCGGCGTCTCTGCTCATATGTCCATGGTGCGTGCCGTGCGGAGTACCTGCAGCGTTCCATGGGCCGGATGGGATGGCCTTAGCTGCTGGAGTGCAGGGCTGAGAACACTGCTAGCTTCGAGTCAACTGCAACCAAAACTGCAACCACGGAACGACGAGGGACCCGGCTGCAGTGCGGTCGGGTCCTTCGTTTGCCCTGGCGGGCGGGTGCGGAGGATACGAGATTCGAACTCGTGAGGGTTGCCCCCAACACGCTTTCCAATTCTGCTGGACCCCGTCCGCCAGCGGCCGTACCCGTTCCGATCTGCGGTGGAGTAGGTCGCTGCCCGAGCGCTGAACCGAGCTGGACGGGGGTGAATGAGACCAGAACTGAGACCGCTACGCTGTGGGATCGACCGGCGGGCACCGGGCGTTGGGCAGCTGTCGGTGTCTTTGGGGTGCTAACGATCGGCCGAGAATCGGTGGAGATCAGGACCCGCCGTCGGCTTGAAAGTTGAGGAGTGAACGAACTTCGGACCCCAGCTCATCGTTCGATATTTCGTGGCCGCGACTGAAGCTCTTCAGGTAGGCGGGGCCGCTGGTTCTATCCGCCTTGTATGTGTAACAGACTTCTGATTGTTCACATTGCGGGCAGAAGAGGCTTGCCACATAGGGGAACATGGCAACGGGCCCGCTTGGGCCGAGCGCATAGAACAAGTCACCGGCCACGGGGCGAGTCCAGATGTAGGTTCGGCGCTCGAAGTCGGGATGGTCGCCCATTGCGTAACCCGCGACAACGCTGAAGTCTCGTGCCTGCGGCCGATACTCGCACGATCTGATGAGTAGCCACGGGAGGTGCTCAAGGAATGCGCTTGCAGCCAGCGCGGCCTCCAGGTGGGGCGTGTGCTGAGCCACGCGCAAGGCGGCCTCTTGTCTACTCTTGGGTTTGTTGCCGTGAGCGGAGCGATTGCGTTCCTCGCGCAGGGCATTAAGATGCGCCAACACTCCTTGGTTGCCTCGTTCTCCGCCGAGAGCAGTTCGAAGTCCAGGGATCAGGTCGGGTTGGAATTCGGCAAGAGGACGGATACGTCCGAGCCAAGTTGTCCAAGTGCCGAAGGTGACGCCGCTATATGTGAGATGCGCGCGCTGGAGAGCCGCCAGGGCCGATTGGTCTTCTTCTCGGTACCCCTTTCCTTCTACGACATTCCCACGAAGCACTGCTGCCACTGTTGTACTCATGACGATTGCGACTGCCTCGGCTGCGTCGAGCAGCGCCTCGTACTGGTCCCGAGGCGTGTGTGCCAGCAGAAATGCGCGAGTTGCGCGGGCAATTGGGTGCGGCAACGAGGCTTCCGCATGTGTCAGTACTGGGGTGGGTGCTATGGCGTCGTCCTTCACGAGGCTGACACTGCCCTGCGGGCGCGGCCGCGTTGGGTGTTGTGTTGAAGCGGGACCTCTGGGGAAAGGAGCAGCGCTATCGGCATGTGGTGACGGAGCCTTGACCAGGGTCATTGCATGATCGCGATCTGTCCGGGTTGATCACGTGAGGCCGAGGGCTGCCAGGGGTCGGTGGTGGTCGCGGCCGGTGTGGCGGAGG
>NZ_JBIWML010000034.1:0-88590 GCF_044766665.1 Kitasatospora sp. NPDC101801 | reverse complement strand
GCGAACACGACGTGACCGTCGAGACCAGCACCGACCGCATCACGGGCGACCTCACCAAGTGGATGGCCGCCCGCGCTTCCTAAAACACGGCCTAGGCCCGGCAGGCCGGCCGTGACGTCGTACAGGTGGGGGTGCACCGGGTACCGGGCGAACGGCCCGACCGTGAACCCGGCGCCGTCGCCGCGGTCGCCGGTGCGCTGCCATCGGGCGACGCCCACCGCTGCGAAGGCCAGGGCCAACTGCGCGACGATGGGCAGGAGTTCGGCAGTAACCGAACGCCGGGATCCCGCCGCCTCAGCCGACCGACCCGGCTGCCTCGGCCCCTTCGGGCCCTTCAGCGCCGGCGAGCGGGAGGTACATCACCAGCAGGTCGACGTAGCCGAGTTCGGGGTGCAGGAAGCCTTCCGGCACGGCAGCCAGCACCGTGAACCCGAACGACTTCCACAGCTCCACCGCCCGGGTGTTGGTCGACACCACCGCGTTGTACTGGATCGCCCGGTAGCCGTCCGCCCCGGCCTGCTCGATCACGTGCGCGCAGAGCGCCCGGCCGACCCCCTTGCCCCCGTGCGCGGCGTCCACCATGAACCCGGCGTTGGCGATGTGCGAACCCGGACCCATCTGGTTGGGGTGCGTCTCGGCGCTGCCCAGCACCGTGCCGTCCGCCGCCACCGCGACCACCGTCCGGCCCGGCGGCCGCTTCATCCAGATCTCCCGGGCCAGTTCCTCGGAGATGTCCCGGGGCCAGGTGAAGGTGTCGCCGGCGGCGACGATCCGGTGCAGGAAGGGCCAGATGGCGGGCCAGTCGGCCGCGGTCGCCTCACGAATGATCACCCCGGCAGTCTGCCCCGCGCAGCCGCCGGAGGCGAACCGTTTCCGGAACGGACCTGGTCAGCCGAGTGCCTTGGCGAACCAGACCTCCGCGTACGGGTCGTCCCCGTACGGATCGGTCGGCCGGTACCCGAGGCTGCGGTACAGCCCGATCGCCTCGACCAGGTCCTTCCGGCTGTTCAGCCGGACCAGCCCCGCCCCGTGCATCCGGGCCAACTCCTCGGCCGCACCCACCAGCCGGGCCCCCGCCCCGCCCCGGCGGGCCGCCTTCCGGACGTACATCCGGGTCAGCTCCGCCTCACCCTCGGCCAGGCCCGCCCCCTCCCGGCGCAGCCCCACGCAGCCGACCGGCTCGGCCCCGTCCCGCGCCACCAGCAGGGCTCCCCGGGGCTCCCGCAGATCCGCCCCGTCGCCCAGTACCCGGGTGATCTCCGCATGGGTCGCCGGGCGCCCGTAGTAACGGCTGGCGAGCTCGTCGACGTACTCGTACAGGACCGTCGCCGCGTCCGGGTGGTCCACGGCCGTCAGCGAGATCTGCCAGTTCAGGGGTGCGGTGCTCATGCCGCCATTCTCCCGGCGGCGGCAACCGATTTCCGGTGGCGCCGACGCCCTACCGTAGGTAGAACTGCCCGGTGATCAACGACGCAGCCCTCCTGCCCAAGCCGACGCTGACCGGCCGACACCTCCGCCTGGTCCCGCTCACCGTCCGGCACGCCGAGCACTTCTGGCACGCCACCCAGGACCCCGAGATCCGCCGACTCACCGGCGCCCGGCGGGAGTTCACCCTCGCCGAGATCGAGGAGTGGTGCACCACCCGCGCCGACCAGCCCGACCGCCTCGACCTCGCGGTCGAGGACCTGGACGGCGGCTACCTGGGCGAGCTCGCCCTGATCGACCTGGACCGCGACAACCGGTCCGCCGCCTTCCGGATCGCCCTGGTCCCGACCGCCACCGGCCGGGGCCCCGGCACCGAGGCCATCGGCCTGCTGCTCGACCACGCCTTCACCGCCATCGGCCTGCACCGCGTCCACCTGGAGGTCTACGACCTCAACCCCCGGGCCCAACGCGCTTACCAGAAGGCCGGCTTCACCCTCGAAGGCCGCCTCCGCGAGTCCCACCACTGGGACGGCCACTGGCACGACACCCTGCTGATGGCCGCCCTGTCCACCGAACACCGAGCGGCCACCCCGACACCCGCCGCTACTTGACCGTGCAGGTCGACTCGACGGACGTGGCCGGCAGCCCCACGAGCGCCTGTGCCCACCCCAGCAGATCCGAACAGACCTTCGCCTCCTCGGCATTGGCCGGCGGATGCCCCTCACTCCCCTCGGCCGCCGCCACCCCCGGGGCGGCCAGACTCACCGCGAGCAGGAGCACCGGCAGGACGGACTTCAGACGGCGGCTGTACGTGTGACTGCGACTGCGCATAACGGGACGGCCCTTCGGGTGCGATGGCATGACTGACTGGCCATCAGTACCCGAAGGGCCGCACCCCGAACGGGGATTGTCCGCCATTCGTGGGCGTGTCAGCGGTAAGGGTTGCCCCCACCGCCGGGCTGCGGCGGGTACGGCTGCTGCGGAGGCTGCTGACCCCCGTACGGGGGCTGGGGCGACTGCGGTGCACCGTACGGCTGCTGCGGTGGATACTGCGGGAACTGCTGCTGCGGCGCACCGCCCCCACCTCCACCGCCGTACGGCGGCTGACCACTACCCCCACCCTTGTTCCGCCGGGCCAGCACGATCACGCCGCCGACCACCACAACGGCCAACAGCCCGACGATCGCCCAGACAAACACCGGGATCCCGCCGTCACTCTGACTCTTCGGTGCCGCCGCCTGGTTGCCACCGGCCGTACTCCCGTCGGCCGGAGCGGACGGCTGCGGGGAGGCCGAGGATCCCTCCGGCTGACGCTGCGACTCGGGCCGCGACAGCAGCGGGTTCTCCTTCGGGCCGTTGTCCACGGCAGGGTTGGCGGCCAACGCCTTCTGCGCCGACGCGATCCCGTAGCCGTAACTGTCGTTCGGCTGCTTCTGCCCCTCGGGCATCACCGCCGATTTGATCAGCCGGTTGATGACCTGACCGGCCGACAGTTCCGGATACTTCGATCGCACCAGCGCCGCAATCGCGGAGACATAGGCAGTCGCGTCGGACGTGCCGTTCCCGGAGTGATATCCGGTCGGCGAGGCGAAGTCAGCAGAGTAGATCTCCACCCCGGGGGCCACGAGCGTCAACTCGGGACCCTTGTTCGACTTGTCCCAAACCTTCCCCGTTTTATCGACAGCACCTACAGCCACAACGCCGGGCACAGCCGCCGGGTAGCTCACCGGCGTGTCATGGTTCCCAAGGTTTCCGGCTCCTCCTACCAGTACGACGTCCTTGTCAACGGCGTACTTGATGGCTTGGCGCACATCATCGAGCGCTCCGCCGGTGAAGGACATGTTGATTACCTTGGCACCATGGTCAACAGCGAACCGGATCCCCTCAGCCAAGCGGTCCTTCTCGCCTTCACCCGTTTCCCCCGAAGCCGTAATCGCGATTTTCACGGGAAGGATCTTGGCCTTAGGGGCAAGGCCGATTACACCTTCCTGATTCCCGTGGCCTCGGGCAGCGATCAGGCTTGCCATGGCCGTTCCGTGGCCATTCGTGTCAACTCGCCCGTCACTTTGTCCTCCGGAGAGGTCGATGCCAGGCAGGATCTGCCCCGTGAGGTCTTGGTGACCCGCGGCAACGCCACTGTCGATTACCGCCACGATGACATTCTCGCCCTGGCTGATCGGCCACACCTTAGCCTCGGCGTCAAGCTTGGCGATCGCCCACTGCCCAGCGCGGATGTTGTCAGCAGCAGCTGGTCCGGAGACGGTACCCCATAGGAGTGATCCCAGAACGAGTACTGTTGCTCCCCGGATCTGCCGACTGGTCATAAACCCTCGTCACTCCACTCAATGGAAAAATGTGCGCCACTCTGAGGATGGGCAGGGTGCTGCGCCCCTGCCCATCCCGTCACCTTCTTGCTTTACTCCACAACGTTGGGATTGGTCGGCTGCCCGACTGCCCACGTTTCCTCGTCCTCGACGAGAAAGTCCGGGCGACGCTTCCCGTTCTTGTCCTTGTCCTTCTTGCCTGACTGCGCAGTGCCGGGCATGCCGCCGCCCGAGGCACCAGCAGCCTGACCTGCCTGCGCGCGACCACGGCCGAGACCTGATCCACCTTCGGTGAATGCCCCGCGCCCACCGGCTCCCGAGCCGACCGCGCCTTCCGTGCCACCTGCCCGCCGAGCTGCACTCGACCCTGCTCCGCCGGAAGACCCGCCGCTGCCTGATCCACCGGCACCTGCGCCTTGCATCCCCGAAGCGCCAAACGCGCCGCTCCCTCTGCCCGCAGACCCTGCGGTCGCCCGCCGGAAGTCAGAGTCGCCTGATCCACGTGTTCCGTTGAACCCTCCTGAGGACCCCTTAGGTGTTCCACCTGAGGACCCACCAATGACTCCAGAACCGCCAAGGTTGCCTGTCGGACCTGCTCCCGTTCCCGGACCGGCGCTGTGGCCTGTGGATGGAGCAGAAGCGCTACCCGCCGGCTTCGGGCCGACGGCAACTCCGTCAATACCAGTACCTGATCCGAACGGCGCCGGAGACTGCGGCTTCGGAGGCGGATTCGCAGTACCACCCTTGATCCCCGGATCCGTAGGACCACTGGGTTGAGCCTTCTTCGGCGGCTGGACACCAGGAGGACTCACTGACCCGGTCGCCCGAGTCTTGACCGAAGCTCCGCCCCCGCTGTTCGCGCCAGCAAAACCCAAACCAGTGCCCATGATCAGACTGCTGAGAACTGCTGGCCCGGACGAGTCCGGAGGCGGGATGGAGTCCCAGTCTTCAACTCGCCCGCGGGATGGCGGCTTCAGGTAGTCGGTTGCCGTGCGGTAGCGAGTTGCCAGAAGGTTCATGACCGCAACTGCCTGAGCCTTCTTCTCGTCAGTGACGGCAGTCCTGGTGTCTTCGTTGTCGGTGCCCGTGGCAGATGCGGCTGTGTCACCGATGGCATCGGCCGCCTTGGACCAGAAGCCGGGCTCCTCCGGCATCGTGCGCTTGGCTTCATCGATGGCGCCCGACATCAACTCAAGGGTGACAGCAGCGTCATTTGCATAAGCCGCAACGTTGTTGATGCTTGTCGCGAGCTTTGTCATCCTGGTTTGAAACGCTTCGCTGCTGGAACCTTCCCATGTCGTGGTGGCATCCGACGATGCAGTGGTCAGGGAAGTTCGAATCTGCTTGAGAGTGTCACTGGCCCGCCGCCAAGGGTCAGCTGCAGACATGATGCCGCCAGAATCCATGCTCCCGACCATGCGGCGGAGATCGCCATGGCTGTAGCCATTGAAGTTGGTGTACTCGCTCACGAGTGGGTGCCTCCTGTCCGCCGGAAAATGCTGGATGCTGGGGTGCTCACCATGTTGACTGAGGTTCGCCGCTGCCTGCCGGGGCCGCTCCGCTAGGCGGGTTGGGATTCGGCTGAGGGGCACTGGAGCGCGAAGTTGATGAGTTGTAACCGACCTGCGTGCTCGTGGTGCTGCCGACCGACCAACCATCCGAGTTCAGCTTGAGACCACGGGTGGTCTCAAGCTCCTGCTCCTCATAGTTGCCAGCGGTGAGGTCCGCTTTGCGTTGAGCCTCGTCGATGGCGTCCTGGAGAAAGTTCATGACGTCGCGGAGGCTGTCCCGCATCGTCTCGTACTTGTCGAACAGCGCCTGCGCCTCAGGAAACGTCCCGAAGGCCGACCGACCGACCCCGCTCTGCCCGTGCGTTCGGCTGCCGTCCGCACGGGCCTGGAACTCGTCCAGCAGCCCCCGTACCTGCGACGCGAACGCCCGTAGGTTGTCGACCTCGACGCGGTAGCCGGCACCGCCACCGTTCCCCGTGCTCACGACTGTCCTCCCCCATGGAGCCAGGGCTGGACTGGTATGCCCTGGTATCAACTGTTCCGGTACGACCCGGTCTTGAGGACACGGGCCTACAACCCTCATGTCTAACACATACGGCTGTCGGCCTGAACGGCGACGTGACGGTGCGCGAGCGATTGGTACCGAATCAGGACACGGCCGCGGCCAGCGCCCGTCGGCAGAGTGCGTCGGCCCGGCGGGTCGTCTCCGGCTGGCGGTAGCCGGCCGTCAGGTCGAGGGTGGTGGCCACGGATTCGGCCAGGCCGATGCGGTGGCCGACCGAGACGAAGACCGGCTTGGTGCCTGCGCGGGTGCGGAGGGCGGCACCGACCTCCTCACCCGTCTCGGGGTCGAGCAGCGGCGCGGTGGCACCCCGCTCCGCACCGGGCTGGTCGAACACGAAGGTGAACGGCGTCTTGGCGACGCCGAGCGTACGGAGGCCGGTGAGCACGCCCAGGTGGCTGGCGAGCCCGAGGCGGCGTGGGTGGGCGAGGCCGTACCCGTCGCAGACCACCAGGTCGGGGGTGTGCCGGAGACCGGCCAGGGCGTCCAGCACGGTGGGGAGTTCGCGGAAGGCGAGCAGGCCGGGGACGTACGGGAAGCTGATCCGCCCGGTCGCGGTGGTCTCCTCCACCACGGTCAGGGTGGGCAGGGAGAGCAGGACCGCCGCCGCGACCACCACGTCCCGGTCGTCGTCGTAGGCCACGTCCACGCCGGCGACCAGGGCGTCGGCGGCCGGGACGGGGCCGGACGGTTCGACCAGGCCGCGCAGGCGTTGCTGCACGGCGAGGGCCTCGGCCTCGGTGGTGGGCCAATCGGCGGGCACGGGCATGGACTTCCCCCAGACGACTACGGCTGTTCGATGCCACCGTACCCAGGAGCCGATGAGCCGAGTGAGCCCGTGCGCCCCCGTTGTCGGCCGAAGGCGTACTTGTCCGGGCCGAGCGCGGGGTACACCGTGGTAAGGCAAGGCTCTCTCCCCCGGCAGCGCACGGCTCATGCGAAGGACGGTCCCGTCATGTCGCGTCCCACCATCGCCCAACTCACCACCGGCACCCTGACCATGGTGGCCGCGGCCGCAGTGCTGCTCGCCGTCTCCGGGTCGCGGGGGGTGTTCGAGATCGCGGTGCTGGTCGCCTTCGCGGTGGCGCTCGGCACCCTGTCCACCGCGCTGCTGGTGACCGTCGCGGCCCAGCGGCGGGCCGCCGCACCGCACCAGCCGCAGGCCCGCCCGGCGAACACCCCCGAATACGCGGCGCACCGCTGACGCACCGGCGTCGACGGACGCAGCGGGGCCCGTGAGCCGACATACCGCCGCTCACGGGCCCTGAAGCGCGCTCAGACCGTCGAGACCACCACGGTCTTGGCGGCCTTGTCGTGGAGGCACTGGCGGTACGGCTTGTCGAAGACACCGAACAGCCCGTCCACCGGCCACCACAGTCCACCGCAGCAGATCACCGCCGGGAGCACGAAGGCCGCCGCCCGGGTCCAGGCCGCGCCGCTGGGCGGGGCGCTGCCGTCGATCAGCATCGCGACCCGGATCTTCATCAGCTTCTTGCCGAAGGTCTGACCGTCCCGGCTGAGCATGATGCCCTCGTAGACCAGGTAGAGGGCGTAGCCGAGCCAGGCCGCACCGACCCAGCCGTTCTGGTCGCCGAGGTTGGCGAACGGGAGCACCACCACCACCGCGACCGCCTGGACCAGCAGGAAGTCGATCAGGCGGGCCACGATCCTGGCCCCCCAGCCACCGAGCGGCGGCATCCCGGGGACCGGGCCGGCGCCCGCCTGGTACGGGACGCCGGGGGCGGGCGGCGGGGGCGGCACGCCGTACGGGGTCCCGTCGTAGCCACCGGGCGCCCCGTACGAGCCGGGCGCACCGTACGGGCCGGGTGCGCCGTACGGGCTGCCGGAGGGCGGCGGTGTGCCGTAGGGGTCGGCGGCCGACGGAGGCGGGGGCGGTGCGCCGTACGGATCGGACGGCGCACCCTGCGGCCCACCCGACTGCGGGGGTTGCTTGTCGAACGAGGGCTTGTCGCCCCCCTCCGGCGCGGGGTCTGACGAAGGGTCATGGGTGCTCATGAACCGAGTAGAACATCACGGATACTACGATGTTGGGATATTTAGTCCGTTTTGCCCCATCGGGCCACCCCCTGCGGCGCACTGAGGACCGGTCAGGCGCGCACCACCCGGGTGCGCGCCGCCCGGTCCGGCCAACCACGCCGGGCGGTCCGGTCCCGCAGCGGCGCCAGCACCCCGACCAGCGAGAGCACCGCCAGTTGCCGGACCAGCCACCGCAGCGCCGAACGGCCGAACGTCGGCGCGAGGGCGGCGCGCGTCAGGTCGGCGACCCGGATACCGACCAGGCGCTTGCCGAAGGTCTGGCCGGTCCTTGCGACCGGCAGCACCTCGTAGAGCAGCGCGGCCAGGACCAGGATGCCGAGCAGTGCGCCCACCCGGCCGAGCACGAACCCGTCCACTAGCCAGACCCGTACCTGGCGGCCTTCGTGGCCCACAGTCGTCAGCTTGGCCTGCGTGACCTTGTCCTGGACGTGGGCGATCACCGAGCCGATGATCGGCACCCCCGCCGCGACGGCGACCAGGGCGAGCGCCACCGTGTCGATCAGCCGGGCCACCGCGCGGCGGCCGAGACCGGCGGGGAGCGGGGCCGGCGGCTTGCGGGCGGCGGGGCGGCGCTGCGCGGGCGGCCGTGTGCTGGCGACGGGCGCCCGTCCGGGTGCGGGCGCCTTCGCCACGGTCGGCGTCCGTGCCACGGCAGGCGGCGGTACGGCGGCCGGGCGGGTCGCTGCCGCCGTCGGCTGAATCGTCCGTTCCGGGGACGGGGCTGGGGCCGGGGCAGCAGCAACCGGGGGCGGGGTCGACGTGGGAAGGGTCGTGGCGGGTGCGCCCCAGGAGACCACCTCGGGCTGCGGGGTCGGCGTGGCCTGCCAGGCGGTGACCGCCGGCGGCTCCTGGACGGTCTGCTGCAACTCCCGCTCCGCATACGGTGCGAGCGTGAAGGACGCGCCGCCGGTGGTCTGATCGAAGAAGACCGGTCCGGTCTCCTCGGCGATCGGACCCGACCGCATCGACGGATCGGACCGGACGGACGGCACCGACTGCGGTGGCTCCACCCGCGCGTGCGCCCGGACCACGGGCCGGGGCGGCGGCGCGGCCGGGGCGAACGTGTCGGGCGCCCGAGGGGTGGCCCCCCGGGGCGGCAGCAGCGATTCACCGGCGGGCGGGGCCGGGCGACTGGTGCCCGGCACCCAGGCGGAGCCGCCCCAGTAGCGGACGAAGCCGGGTACGGACGGGTCGGGGTAGTAGCCCGGCGCCGGGTCGAGGGCTGTGTCCAGGTCACCGGCGAGGGGCCGATCCGTCATGGGGGTCTCTTTCCTGGCAGCACCGTGGAGCGGACGGCCCGTCAGCGCCCGTGCGCGGGCGGACAGTCGTCGAGCAGTCACAAAGGGTAGTGCCTCAAGGGCCCGACGGCGGGCAGTTGGTCAATTCCAGGACGTCGGGCGAAAGCGTGTAAGAGCTTCGCCGGAGCTCACTCTCTCCTGGTGCAGGGGCTCGGAGGCGGGCCCACGACACCGAGAGGAACCTGGTCATGGAGCGGTCCACGAGCGTCATCGAGCACGAACTCGAACTCAACCTGGTGCTGTCCCCGGAGCGAAGCGTCCCGGTCCCGGCGCGGCTGTCGTACGGCAGCCACGACCCGTTCGCCGTGCACATCACCTTCCACCTGGACACCGGCACCCCGGTGACCTGGGTGTTCGCCCGCGAGCTGCTGGTCGAGGGAACCTTCCGGCCGTGCGGTCAGGGGGACGTGCGGATCTGGCCGACCCGCTCGGGGCGGCGCAGCGTGCTCTGCATGGCGCTCAGCTCCCCGGCCGGTGACGCCCTCCTGGAGGCGCCGCTGCCCGCCGTGGCGGCCTGGCTGGAGCGGGCGCACCGCCTGGTGCCGCCGGGCGCCGAGCTCGCGGCCCTGGACCTCGACCACTCGCTGGCCGAACTGCTCGCGTGAACATAAGCGGAGAGGTGAACGCCCACTCAGGCGTGAACCTCGCCCCCGCCGTGAACGCCACCCCGAACGTGAACATTGCCCCAGCGTGAATGCCGTCCTCGACGTGAACGCCGCCCCCGACGTGAACGTCAACGCCGACGCGAACCCGCGCAAGCCCCCCGACCTGAGCAGCGGCCCCGCCGGAGTGACCCCCGGCGCCGACACCCCTCAGCGCTGCCGCAGCGGCTCAGCCACCTCGGCGGACGTGCGCTGCCGGGGCAGACGGATCAGCGGCGCCCCCGCCGCCCGCCGCCGGGAGCGGATCCGCAGCGCGGCGACCGCCAGGAAGCACAGTCCGGTGAGCGGGTAGACCGCCGCCGGGAGCTGGGCCAGCGGCGACAGGTGAAGGTCGAGATCACCCTTGTGCGGGACGACCCACATGCCGAAGCTGAGGAAGGCGAGCAGCGTGGCAGCGAAGATCGGCCGCCACCGCAGCCGCCGGATCGCCGCCGGCCGGGAACGCTCGTGCGCGGCCTCGGCCGCCAGCAGCACCAGCACCGGCACGCACCAGACCCAGTGGTGGGTCCAGCTGATCGGCGAGATCAGCACCGCCGTGACCGCCGCGCAGCAGACACCCCATGCTTCGGCCCGGGGCAGCCAGCGCGCACTGCGGAAGGCCCACGCCGCCGTGGACAGCCCGGCGATCGCGACCAGTGCCGCGACCGCGGTGGCGACGATGCCCGGGTGGGGCGTGTGCAGCAGCCGGGCGACCGCGCCGCTGATCGACTGGTTGTCGACGATCTCGGTCTTGCCGACCCGCGAGGAGTCGTAGAGGTACTTGGTCCAGAAGCCCCAGGTCGCGTCGGGGAGGACCAGAGCGCCGAGCAGGAAGGTGCCGAGGAAGGTGGCCCCGGCCACGAAGGCGGCCTTGACCCGGCCGGTGACCAGCAGGTAGACCGCGAACAGGCCGGGGGTGAGCTTCATCCCGGCCGCGATGCCGATCGCCACGCCCTTGGAGCGGCGGGAGTCCGGGCGGGTCAGGTCCCAGAGGACCAGGCAGGCCAGCGCCAGGTTGATCTGCCCGTACCGGAGCGTGGTGAAGACCGGTTCCAGCCAGACGCCGAGCCCGGCCACCAACACCACGCCGACCGCGCGCAGGTCCCGGCGGGGCCAGCCGACCAGGCGGAAGGACAGGTGCGCGAACAGGGCCAGCAGCGCGACGTTCCCGACCGTGATCGCCACCCGCAGGAACCCGATGCCGAACCAGGTGGTCGGCACGAACAGCATCGCGGCGAACGGCGGATAGGTGGCGGGCAGGTTCCACTCGGTCACCCGGAGCCCGTACAGGTCCTGGCCGTTCGCGACGGCGGCGCCCTCGGCCCGGTAGACGATCATGTCGACCATCGAGGTGCCGACGAAGTGCCGCACCGTCGCGTACGTCAGCAGCGAGAACAGCGCCACCGCCGTGGCGATCGCCAGCGGACGGCGGGGGGCCTCCCGAAGCGCGCGAACGGGGGCACCGAGGGCGGTGGCCACCCGACGTCCGGGCGTGACCGGGGCAGCGGGGGCGGGCTCCCGGGGGGCCCTGCGCTGCTCTTGCGCCGTTGTCACGTATTAGCTCCGTCCGCAGGTCGACCAGCTAGTGACCTTACCGGACCACCGGAAACCCGCGACTCGGCAGCATCCCGGCGATCCGGGCGGGGTCCGCGCCCGGGGCCTGGACCTGGGCCGGGACGACGAGCGCGGACCGGGGGCGCCGGCGACCGACGAGCGGTCGGCGGCGCCCCCGGCGGGACAGGTCAGCCCGTGTAGGCACCGAACGCCCGGGTGAAGTCCAGCGGCTGCTGGACGATGCTGCTGCAACTGGCGTCGGCGTACGCCTTGGCCCCGCCCGCGCAGGCCTTGTCCCGGGTGCCGGACCACATCGCCAGCCAGGCCAGGTGCTTGGTCTTGGCGAACTCGGCGAGCTGGGTGGCGTCGGCCACCGTGAAGACCTCGCTGGCCACGTCGTTCACACCGATCATCGGGGTGACCGCGACCTTGGCCCAGGCAGCGGCGTCGGCCAGGCCGAGCACGCTCTTCAGCTGTGCCTGGGTCGCGGTGGCCGCGTCGATCGCGTACTTGCCCATCCGGCCCTGCGGGTTCGGGGCGGCACCGTCGCCGTAGTCCATCGCCATGATGTTCACCGCACCGATCGCCACACCGTTGCTCTTGGCGTTGCCGACCAGGTTCACGCCGTCCTGGGTCAGGCCGCTGGGGAGGGCCGGCAGGGTGTAGGAGACGTCGAGGGTCCTCCCCTTGGCGGCGGCGTTCTTCTGCAGCTGGACGATCGCCTGGGCCCGCCGGGTGTTGGCGGCGGTGTCGCCGAGCACACCGCCCTCGACGTCGAAGTCCACCCTGGTCGCGCCGTACGCGTCCACGGTCTTCTGGTACGCGGCCGTCAGCTCGGCCACCGAGGAGCAGGCCGTGGCCAGCTCGCTGCCGTTGGCCCCGCCGAACGAGATCCGGACGTCGCCGCCGAGCGCCCGCAGGGCACCGATCTGCGCGGCCACCGCGTCGGTGGCCAGGTCGCTGACGCCACCCCACTTCGGGGTGCAGCCGCCGCCGGAGACCACGAAGGCCAGGGTGTAGTGCTTCACGCCGGTCGCCTTGGCGGTGGCCACAAGGTCGAACGGCGGGTAGAGCGAGGTGTCCACGTACGGCGCGAAGTGACCCGACGTCAGCACCGGCGGCGGCGTACTGGCCGACGCGCTCGGGGTCGGGGTCGGGGCCGCGGTGGGAGTGGGCTTTGCGCTGGTGGGAGCGGTGGTGGGAGTGGGGGTGGGAGTGGGGGACGCGGTCGGCGTCGTACTCGGGCCTGCGGTGGTCGGGCGGCCCGAGGGAGTGGGCGGGGTGGTGGAGCCCGCCTTGCACGGGGCGTCGTTGATCAGACAGTTGGCGGGCTCGGCCTGGGCCGCACCGCTGCCCTGCACCACGAAGCCGACGTCCAGGGACTTGCCCGGCTCGATCCGCTTGCCCCAGTCCTGCGGCTTCACGGTGACGTGCCGGCCGGCGGCGGTGAAGGTGGCGTTCCAGAGCGAGTCGATCCGGGCGCCGTCCGGGAGGTCGAAGCTGAGGGTCCAGCCGTCGATCGCCTTGCTGTCCGGGTTGGTCACCAGGTACTGGCCCGTGTAGCCGGTCTCCCAGCTGCTGGTCCTGCTGTACAGCGCTCCCGGGGACGCGGCGCTGGCGGAGGCGGCGAAGGTCACCACGGCGCCGCCGACGATCGCGGTGGCGATGGCGGAGGCGCCGATCACCGTGCCCTTGCGGCTGCGGCGGCGGTGCCCGGAGCGGCGGGTGGGCTGGTTCGTCATGGGCAGAGACCTCCGGCTGAGTGACCGTCAACCGGGGCCCCACGCCACCGGCCCGGCCGACGCTAGCGCCGCCCCACCGGCCCCGGACGCCGCCTCAGCCACCCCAACACCTCCGTTAGGGAACGCTTAAGGCTTCGCTCTGGCAGGCGCTCAACGGTCGACCACCCAGAGGCTCGGGGCTGCACCATAGGCAGGCGCTCAACGGTCAACCACCCAGGGGCTCGGGGCTGCACCATAGGCAGGCGCTCAACGGTCAACCACCCAGGGGCTCGGGGAACTGCGAGGAGAGCTGGCGTTCGGGTCACTGCGAAAGTCCCTGACCACGCACGGACGGATCACCTTGCACGAGGCCGGCGTCGCAGTTCCCCGAGCCCCTGACTACGTAGCGGGCTGAGCACCTGCCAAAAGCCGACGGCGCCCGCGGGGCGGAGCCGCACAACAACAGAGCCCCGAGCCCCCGGAGGGTGCGTCAGCGGCGTTTGCGGGAGAGCCGGGGCAGCGCGGGGCGGGTCTCCAGGCGGAGCCGGAGTTCGGCGCCGCCGAGGACTGCGGAGCGGCCCAGGGCGAGGTCCCCGCCGGTGGTTTCGGCGAGCTTGCGGACGATGTCGAGGCCGAGGCCGGTGGAGCCCTCGCCGCCCTGGCCCTCGCCGCGGCGGAGGGCGGCGTCGGGGTTGGCGAAGCCGGGGCCGGCGTCGCCGACCAGGACGATCACGGAGCCTTCGGTGACCAGGACGTCGACCGAGAAGGCGGTGCCGACGGCGGTGTGCCGGAAGACGTTGCCGAGCAGCGCGTCCACGGCGGCCGCCAGGTCACCGCGCTGGACCGGTACGGGTGCGGTGCCCTCGGCGCCGGCCAGCTGCCAGCGGCGGCCCTCGTCCTCGGCCAGGGCGGACCAGAAGCCGACCCGGTCCCGGATCACCTCGGCGGCGTCGCAGCCGAACGCCACCGAGGGGACGTCCTCGGGCGAGCGGCGCGCGGTGCGGATGATCTGGTCCACCTCGCGCTCCAGTTGGGCCACGGCGTGCCGGGTGGCGTCGACCGCGTCGCCGGTGCCGAGCGAGGCGGTGTTCAGCCGAAGGACCGTCAGGGGGGTGCGCAGGCGGTGCGAGAGGTCGGCGGCGAGTTCGCGTTCGGCGGCCAGCAGGTGGACCACCCGGTCGGCCATCGCGTTGAAGGCCAAGGCGGCCTCCCGGAGTTCCTCGGGGGCGCCGTCGGCCTGCCGGCCCTCGACCGGGACCCGGACGGCGAGGTTGCCGCTGCCGAGCGAGCGGGCGGCGGTGGCCAGCCGACGGGCGGAGCCGACGATCCGGGCGCCCATCCGGTCCGCCACCAGCACCGAGATGGCCACCAGGGCGAGCGCGACCAGCGAGAGCACCAGCCAGGCGGTGGCCACCCCTCGGGTGAGGTCTCCCCCGGCGACGTACACCTCGACCACGGCGACCCGCTGGGCGTCCACCGCGACCGGCTGCAGCAGGACGAAGCCGCCCGGGGCCCGGTCGATGAAGGACTGGCCCTGGCCGGCCGCCGTGCCGACCGCGAGCTGGGAGGCCCGGCCGTGGCCGACCACGGTGCCGGGGCCGAAGCCGGTGATCGGGAGGTGGACGGCCATCTTCTCCTGCGCGCCCGCGTCGGTGCTGGCCAGCGCGCGGGCGATGGCGTCCTGTTCGGTGGTGATCGCCAGGGCCGGTCCGAGCGCGGCCGCCTGGCGTTCGGCCGAGACGAAGGCGCGGTCCCTGGCGGTCTGTTGGACCATCAGGCCGAGCGGGATCAGGAAGGCCAGCGCGACCATCGTGGTCCCCGCCACCGCCGCCTTGATCAGCGCCCAGCGCAGCGAGTGCCCGCTCCGCCCGACGCCACCGGCGGCCTCGGCGTCATCCCCGGCGGCCCGGCTGCGCCGCCTCACGTCGGCCCCCCGGCCTCGAGCCCCGGCGCCGGGGCCTCCAACCGGACCCCGACGCCCCGGACGGTGTGCAGGTAGCGCGGCTTGGAGGCGGTCTCGCCGAGCTTCCGGCGCAGCCAGGACAGGTGCACGTCGATGGTCTGGTCGCCGCCGTAGGTCTGCCGCCAGACCTCGGCCAGGATCTCCTTGCGCGGCACCACCACACCCGGCCTGGCGGCCAGGAAGGCGAGCAGGTCGAACTCACGCCGGGTCAGGTCCAGCGGCCGGTCGTCCAGTACGGCCTCCCGGCGCTGGGCGTCGATGGCCAGCCCGCCGACCCGGAGCACCTGGGCGACCGGGGCGGTGCCGCCGCCGAAGCGGCGCAGCACGGCGGCCATCCGGGCCGTCAGGTGCTCGACCGAGAACGGCTTCACCAGGTAGTCGTCCGCACCGTCGTTGAGCAGCCGGACGATCTCGGCCTCGTCGTCCCGGGCGGTGGAGATGATCACCGGGACGTTGGTCAGCCCCCGGATCATCTTGAGCGCCTCGCTGCCGTCCAGGTCGGGCAGGCCGAGGTCGAGGATCACCAGGTCGCAGCCGACCTGGGCGACCTCGCGGAGGGCTTCCAACGCGGTGCCGACGCTGCGGACCGCGTGGCCCGACTCGGCCAGGTGCCGGATGAGGGCGGAGCGTACGAAAGGGTCGTCCTCGACCACGAGCACTGTTGCCATGGGGCCGCAGGGTACGCCATTCGGGTGGATTGGTCTGTACCTCGGGGCGGTTCCAGGACGTTCCGCGACCGCCCCGGTGTCATTTGTGCAACTTCCCTGCCGATTCGCTGACCTGCACTCCTACCGATCACGACGGTACGGCAGGATGTGCACGCGATGCGGAACGGACTGGTACAGCTCGGCGCCTGGACGGCGGCCACGGGGGCAGCGGTGGCGCTGTCCTGGCTCGGCGTGCACGCGGTGCTGACCGACGCCGCGTTCGAGCAGCCCTCGGCCCTGCCGCTGCCCTCGGCGGCGGCCCGGACCTCCGACGCACCGTCCGACGCGGCGTCAGTTCCGGTGCCGCCCGCGGCCGTGCCGAGCCCCGCCGCCGGCTCGTCCGGCCCGGCGCCGACGGCCGCGACCACCCCGGTGACCTCCCCGGCGGCCAGGCCGAGCAAGAAGGCCGTGCCCGCCGCCACCCCGACCGCCTCGGTGAAGAGCTTCCGGGTCCCCGGCGGGCGGGTCGCGCTGGACATGCAGCCGACCAGCGCCGAGCTGGTGTCCGCGACCCCGGACCAGGGTTGGCAGATGCAGCTCTGGCAGGGCGACCAGTGGCTCCGGGTGGACTTCTCCAGGGACGGCAGCACCAACTCGGTCTTCGCCACCTGGAACGGCCACCACCCCGACGTGCAGACGGTGGTGCGCTGACCCGCAGTCCCCCGGAGCGGCGCTCAGCCCAGGATGCCCGGCGGCGGCGTGAGGTAGCCGGGCAGGTAGGGCCCGGGGTAGGCGGTGCGCTCGACCAGCAGGTGGTGGGACGGCCCCGGGGTGCCCAGGGTGGCCAGCACGACGGTGCCGTAGCGGTCGGTGAGCTCCTGCGGTTCGGCCACCGAGAGGGCGCCGCGGTCGACCGCGTAGTCGTACGCGGCGTAAGCGTCGGGCACTTCGATGACCAGGTCGAGGATGGTGTCGCCGTGCCGGGCGACGTGCCGGGCGATCCGTTCGGCCCGCTCGGTGAAGGGGTGCAGCGCGGAGCTGACGACCAGTCGGGTGGAGCCGGACTCCAGCACGAAGGAGAGGGTGTCCGGCCGGCCGGTCTCCGGTCCGGCGTACGCGGTGCACCGCATGGCCAGCGCGGCGCAGTAGTAGCGGGCGGTGCGGCGGGCGTCCCGGACGGCGAGCACCGCGTCGGTGCGCAGGGCCGGGAGCGGACCGGTCTCGTCCGGGTGGAGGGCGAGCGCTGCAGTCGAGCCGTCGGTCAACGAGAACCTCCCCGGTTGGCCTCGTGGCGCGGTGTGGGGGCCCGCACCACGAGGCGGTGGAGGGAGCGTGCCGCCCGGACCGGCGTTGCGCAACTGTTCCGATTTCCGCTGGGCAAGCTGCGCGACCGGGCCGGACAATGACAGGCGTGGCTGGACAGATTGCCCATCGAACGGAGCCCCCGTGCACACCCCGAACGACGCGATCGACGCGCTGGACGGCAAGTTGATCAGACTTCTCAGCGAGGAGCCCCGGATCGGGGTGCTGGAGTGCTCCCGCCGGCTCCAGGTCGCCCGGGGCACCGTGCAGGCCCGGCTGGACCGGTTGCAGGCCCGGGGCGTGATCGGCGGCTTCGGCCCCCAGGTGGACCCGGCGGCGATCGGCTACCCGGTCACCGCCTTCGCCACCCTGGAGATCTCGCAGGGCCAGGGGGTGGACGTCCGGGCCCATCTGACCTCGGTGCCCGAGGTGCTGGAGCTGCACACCATCACCGGGCAGGGGGACATGCTGGTCCGGATCGTGGCCCGGTCGAACGCCGACCTCCAGCGGGTGATCGACCGGGTGGTGGGTTTCGACGGGATCGTCCGGGCCTCGACCGCGATCGCGCTGGAGAATCCGGTGCCGTTCCGGATCATGCCGCTGGTGGAGCAGGCCGCCCGGGAGTGAGTCCGCGGGTCGGCAACACGGGCCCGATTTGGCATATGCCAGCGGCTCGTGCGCGTAAAGATCACAGTCATGAGACCGATGACGACATCTGACCACCCGCCGGCTCACGCCTCGTCAGCCCCCGGGCCCCGCCCGGCCGGAGGGGCCCGGTGAGCCCGGCCGTCGGCGCTCCGCCGACCCTGATCGCCTCCGCCCAGCGCGCGCTGCGCCTGCTGGAGGCGGTCGCCCGCTATCCGCGCGGCGCCACCGCCAAGCAGCTGGCCCGGGACACCGGGCTGGCCCTGGGCACCGCGTACCACCTGCTCCGCACCCTGGTGCACGACTGCTACCTGGAACGCCGGGAGGGCCGCTACCTGACCGGCCCTGCGGTCGCCGGGCTCAGCCGGGAGGAGAGCCCGGCCGCCGGACAGCGGCGGCTGGACCGGCTGCTGCGGCGGCTCAGCGACGACCTGGCCGCCGCCGTCTACCTGTCCAGGTACCACCGGGGCGAGATGGTGCTGGTCGCGGCCCAGTCCGCGCCGGGCGCCCCCACCGTCGACCCGCGGGACTTCCCGGCCGCCGCGCACGCCACCTCGGCCGGCAAGACCCTGCTGGCCCTGATGTCCGCCGAGGAGCGGCGGTCCTACCTGACCAGGTACCCGATGGTCGCCTTCACCCCGTACACCCTGCGCGACCCGGCCCAGCTGCCGCTGCTGCCCCGGCAGGGGCCGCAGCGGGCCGCGCCGATCACCCAGTACCAGGAGTTCGTGCTCGGCACCGCGGCGGCGGCGGTGCCGATCGTGGCCGGCAGCGGGCTGGCCGCCGTCTCGGTCTCGCTGCCGATGACCCAGGCGCACCGGTTACCGCAGATCGCCGCACAGCTGCGGACCAGACTGAGCGACGACTTCGCGTCGATCGCCTTCGGGCTGTGACCGCACCGGTCTGAGCCGACCCGGCCGCCGGAAGGGCGGCCTGACGGCCGGGCGAACGGGGCCGCGCCCGGCCTCCACGAGCCACCCGGGTATCCGCGTCCCGACGGGGCGTCAGCAGGCGGGCACCGTACCACCGGTGTTCAGAGCGGTCAGAGCAGCGACCGCGCCCGCCAGGGTCTCCACCGGCACCAGCCGCAGTCCGGCCGGGGTGTTCACCTCGGCCGACGAGCACTCGCTCCTCGGCACCAGGAAGACGGTCGCGCCGTCCCGGGCGGCCGCCCGGGTCTTCAGCGGCACACCGCCGACCGCGCCGATGTTGCCCTCGTCGTCGATGGTCCCGGTCCCCGCGATCACCCGGCCGCCGGACAGGTCGCCGCCCTTGCCGTCGCCCGCCAGCTTGTCGACGATGCCCAGCGCCAGCAGCTGGCCCGCGCTCGGGCCGCCGATCGAGCCCAGGTCGACCTTCACCTTCACCTGGCTCGGCGACAGCTTCAGGTACTTCAACGCCGCGACGGTGGCACTGTCCTGGGACTCCGTCATCTGCTCCGCCGTCACCTGCTCGGCCTTGACCGGATCCCGCTGCGGGTAGACCGCCTCGGACGGCAGCACCGCCTCGTCCGGGTTCAGCCAGGCGCCCAGCGCGGTGAACAGGCCGGTCCGCTCGCCCGGGTTGGTCGCCGAGATGGTCACCATCCGCAGCTGCCCGGCGGTCTGCCGGACCGGCGCCCCGGTGACGGTCAGCACCGGCTGACCCTCGTACGAGCCGAGCACGTCCGCCGTGGTCCCCGGCATGGTCAGGGTGAACGGCAGCGGCACGAAGGCCGCCGTGCCGAACAGCGCCGCGACCAGCACCCCGCACAGGGTGAGCGCACGGGTCTTCGGACGGGTCAGCACCGGGGGCAGCTTCGCATCGGACACACCGGAATCGTACGGGGCGACCCCGCCGGGCGGCGGCACCGACTACCGGAGGGCGTCGGCCACCTCGGTCGCCGCCTCCACCACCCGGGGGCCGACCCGCTCGGGCACCAGCCCGTTCAGCATCACCACGCCGACGCTGCCCTCGATCCCGCTCAGCCCGAGCAGCGCCGCCGCCGCACCGCTGGCGCCGGACTGCTCCTCCGCCCGGGTGATCACGAAGCCCTGCTCGGGGCGCCGCTGGCCGGGGAAGTTCCGGGCCTCCAGGATCGCCCGGCCGGCCGCGCTCTCGTCCAGCGGGTGCCGCAGGCCGGTCCGGTACGCGACGTGGAAGTCGGTCCAGCTCGGCTCCACCACGGCCACCGCGAGCGCCTCGGCGCCGTCGACCAGGGTCAGGTGGGCGGTGGCACCGAGATCCTCGGCCAGGCTGCGCAGCGCGGGCAGCGCGGCCTCCCGGAGCAGCGGGTGCACCCGGTGGGCCAGCCGCAGCACGCCGAGGCCGACCCGGGCCCGGCCGCCGATGTCGCGGCGGACCAGCCCGTGCTGCTCCAGGGTGGCCAGCAGCCGGTAGACGACCGTCCGGTTGACGGCCAGGCGGGCCGCCAGCTCGGTGACCGTCAGGCCGCGCTCGGAGTCGGCCAGCAGTTTGAGGACCCGGACGCCACGGTCCAGGGTCTGGGAGGTCTCGGCAGTCACGACGCGCGTTCCTTTCTGCGGCGGTCACCGGCTTCCGGGCAGGCCGGGGCCTGACCCGGCGGTCCGGGTGCTACGCGCAGGTGGGGTGTCCGCCCTGGAGCTGTCCGTCGGCGTCGTCGACGAACGGACAGTCCTGCGGTGCCCGTCTCGGGGTGGGGTGGGTCGTTCGAGAGAGCGTGGGGAGAAAGTAGTGAAAGAGAGGCACGCTGCGAAAGGGTCTGTCCAAAATTCGGGCAAGATCTGTTATCGAACGGCGCGCAAAACCGGACAACACCCCCATTCTCCTGGGCCTTTTCCGTGCACCAGTTCGAACGCAGTCCGGAGTCCGGACAGTCACCCGAGGTTGCGCCCGACCGTCCAGAGCACCGCGACGGTCAGGACGGCGGCCGAGCCGCGCGGGCCGAGCCGGACCCGGAAGCGCCGTCCGGCCAGACCGTGCCGGAGCCAGTTCGCGTAGAGCACCGCGAGCAGCGGAAGGGTGAGCAGCAGCGCGGCGTTGTCCGCCCAGGCCGCCGCGAGGTCACCGTGCAGCAGGTCGTAGGTCATCCTGGTGGCGCCGCAGCCGGGGCAAAACAGGCCGGTCAGCCGGCGCCAGGGGCAGAACGGCAGCAGCTGCCCGGGCAGGTGCGGATCGCGGGACCAGAGGTACCGGGCGCCGATCGCCCCGGCGAGCGGCACGGCCAGCGGCAGGGCGGCGGCGCGCAGCCGGCCGGCCGCGGAGCCGTCCCGGCCCCCGGACCTGCCGGGACCCCCGGCCCGGGTGACGTCACCGGGCCGGGGGTCGGGACGCCGTCGGCGTACCTGGGGCATCGTCAGCCGGCGAGCTTGCGGCCCTGGGCGTCGGTGCGGTCGTTGCTGACCAGGAAGATGATGCCGTCGATCAGCGCCCAGAAGCCGAGGCCACCGCAGGTGAAGAGCTGGGCGAGCGCCATGCCGGTGTGACCGGTGTAGAAACGGCCGACGCCGAAGCAGCCGAGGAAGAGCTGGAGAACGCCGGCAACGATCTTCGACTTGTCGGACAGCTCGGGGGAGGCGGTGTTGGCCACGATCGGTTCTTCTCCTTCTGGCGGCCCACCGGAAATGGGCATGGTGAGGCCGCGTCAAAAATCAATGGGTGCGCCGGTCGATCGCGCGGGAAATCCTGCGGTGCGATCCGGCACGCGGAACGCTAGCGGATTACCGCATCCCATGTCTAAGTAAAATCTGACCGGGAAACGGCATTGTCGTAACGTTTCCACAACGCCCCGTCAGATCACCACGAGAGGACCACGGTGACCGCCGCGCCCCGGCTCTCCACCCCGAGTTCTGCGTGGACGGTGGTGAAATGGCTTTTCGCCGTCGCCTCGCCGGGTGAATAGCCGGGCCGCTATCTGACGGTTCGACAGGCCGGCCGCCGGCCGCCGCCGGGCCTCGCCGTCACCGGCGGCCGGGATATCCGAACCCCACCGACATCGTTCTGCCCCCACCGGGGACCGGTCAGTTGGCCCACTCGCGAACCTTGGCGATCCTGGCCTTCAGCTGGTTGGCGGTCGCCTGGGCGGTGAGCGGCCCGCCGCACTGCCGGCGCAGCTCGTTGTGGATGGTGCCGTGCGGCTGGTTGGTCCGGTGGTGCCAGGCCGCGACCAGGCCGTTCAGCTCCTTGCGCAGGTCGCGCAGCTCCTGATGGGTCACCACCGGGCGCTGCTCGGCCGGGAGTTCCAGCAGGTCGGCCTCCTCGGCCGGCTTGCCCTTGGAGCGCTGGATCTGCCGGGTCTGACGTTTCTGCAGCAGCATCTGCACCTGGTCCGGCTCCAGCAGGCCCGGGATACCGAGGTAGTCGTCCTCCTCCTCGCTGCCCGGGTGCGCCTGCATCCCGAACTCCATGGAGTTGTAGAGCACCCGGTCGAAGACCGCGTCGGAGCCGATCGCCTCGTAGCTGAACTCGTCGCCGCCGGCGCCGTCCGGGCCGTCGTTGGCCCGCTCGGCCTCGGCGAGCAGCCGGTCCTCCTCGTCGAAGAGGCCGTCGCCCTCCTTCTTCGGCCGGTCCAGCACGTGGTCGCGCTGCAGCTCCATCTCGTTGGCGAAGCCGAGCAGGGTGGGCACCGTGGGCAGGAAGACCGAGGCGGTCTCGCCGCGCTTGCGGGCCCGGACGAACCGGCCGACCGCCTGGGCGAAGAACAGCGGGGTGGAGATCGAGGTGGCGTACACCCCGACGCAGAGCCGGGGCACGTCGACGCCCTCGGACACCATCCGGACCGCGACCATCCAGCGGGAGGTGCCCGCCGCGTAGTCGGAGATCCGCTGGGACGCCTCGGTCTCGTCCGAGAGCACCAGGGTGACCTTCTCGCCGGAGATCTCGCGGAGGATCTTGGCGTAGGCGCGGGCCACGTTCTGGTCGGTGGCGATCACCAGGCCGCCGGCGTCCGGGATCGCCTTGCGGACCTCGGTGAGCCGCCTGTCGGCGGCCGCCAGCACGCTCGGGATCCACTCGCCCTGCGGGGCCAGCGCGGTCCGCCAGGCCTGCGCGATCAGGTCCTTGGTCATCGGCTCGCCGAGCCGGGCCTCCAGCTCGTCGCCGGACTTGGTCCGCCAGCGCATGTTGCCGCTGTAGGACAGGAAGATCACCGGGCGGACCACGTGGTCGGCCAGCGCGTGCCCGTAGCCGTAGGTGTAGTCGGCGACCGACTTCCGCAGCCCGTCGGTGTCCTGCTCGTACTGCACGAACGGGATCGGGTTGGTGTCCGAGCGGAACGGCGTCCCGGTCAGCGAGAGCCGCCGGGTGGCCGGCTCGAACGCCTCGAAGCAGGCCTCGCCCCAGGACTTGGAGTCACCGGCGTGGTGGATCTCGTCCATCACCACCAGGGTCTTCCGCGCCTCGGTGCGGTTGCGGTGCAGCATCGGGTTGACCCCGACGCCCGCGTAGGTGACCACGATGCCGTGGTACTCCTTCGACAGCGGCCCCGAGGAGTAGGCCGGGTCGAGCTTGATCCCTATCCGGGCGGCCGCCTCGGCCCACTGCTTCTTCAGGTGCTCGGTCGGCGCGACCACGGTGATCTGCTGCACCAGGTGGTTGTGCAGCAGGTAGGAGGCCAGGGTGAGGGCGAAGGTGGTCTTACCGGCGCCGGGGGTGGCGACCGCGAGGAAGTCCCGCGGCTGCTTCTCGACGTACTTGTCCAGCGCACCCTGCTGCCAGGCCCGGAGCTTGCCCGCCGTGCCGTACGCGGCGCGGCTCGGGAAGGCCGGGGACAGGTGGTGCGAGCCCACGCCGACGGCGCGGACCGGCGCGTGCGGGTCGGCATCCGAGAACAGCGGGGCCATGGCGGAGGAAGCGGCAGTACTCACGGTCTCCGAAGGGGGATCATCGCAGGTCAGGGCCTATGCGGCAGGCCCGCCCCGCAGTCGGACAGCGGTCGGACAACCCGCCTAGCCTACCGGCAGCGGCTCCGGTCGGCCGCCCGACACGAGATCCGCGGAACCGCCCCGGATCGCACCGCCGTCCGGGTCTCCCCCACGGCGCGAATCCTGCCGACCGACCGGTTTTGCCGGAAAGGTCGTGGGCAATGTGAGATGGATCACGTCTTTTGTCGCCAAAAGTCACGTAAGCCCCAGGGGTCTCCCCGCTCTCACTGGTGTGGGCCCGGACGATCCGGGCGCACGACCGATTCCGGAGGAACCGATGTCCGCCACCGTCGTCGAGCAGGTCGTCCAGGCCCGGCTCATCGTCAGCACCCACCGCTCCGCCCTGCTCCGCGTCACGCTGCGGTACCGGGCCGACGACCCGCTGGCGGTGCGGATGGGCTTCCCCGCCGAGTACTCACTGGACGCCGAGCCCGCCCCGCCGGCCGGTCCGCCGCAGCCGGAGGTCGAGTGGGTGTTCGCCCGCCAGCTGCTGGCGGCCGGTCTCGACCTGCCGAGCGGCGACGGCGACGTGCACGTCAGGCCCGCGCTCGGCCACCGCACCCTGGTCGAGCTGCGGGCTCCCGAGGGCGTCGCGCTGCTCCAGTTCGACGCACCCGAGCTGCGCCGCTTCCTCTGGCGCAGCCACCTCGTGGTGGCCGAGGGCCAGGAGGCCGGCTTCCTGGATCCGGACCGGGCACTGGCCGAGCTGCTCGGCTGAACCGCCGTCAGCCGGACAGCTTGCGCATCAGCCGTACGCCCTGGGCGGGCGTCAGGTGCGGCAGGTACGCCTTGCCGATCGCCCGGCTGATACTGCCCAGCGCGGCCGGGTCGGGGTAGCACATGTACATCGGCCGGTACTCGGGCTGGAACTTGGCCTTGAAGGCGAGCAGCGAGCGGAAGCCGTAGACCGGCTCCATGCTCCGGCCCAGCCAGTCCATGGTGCGGTCCAGCGTGCTGAGCTCGGCGCCGCGCTCGGCCCGGGCCAGCGGGGCGCCGGAGAGGCTGAGGAACTCGGCGCCCTCCTCCTTGAAGCCGAGCGCGGCGGAGGCGATCAGGAACTCCATCACGCCCCGGAAGCCCTCCGAGCGGCGCCGCATGAAGTCCAGCGTCCAGCCCACCGGGGCGCCGTCCCGGTAGACCGGCATCCAGCTGGTCAGCCCGTGCACGGTGCGGTCGGCGTCCACCGCGACCAGCACCCGGACCGCCGGGTCGGCCAGCTCCTCCAGGCCCCCGAGGGTGAAGCCCATCTCGGGCAGGCCCTTGTCCGAGACCCACTCCTCGGAGATCGAGCGGATCTGGTCCCGGATCGCGATCGGCGCGTCCTGCCAGGTCCACCACTCGGCCGTGATGCCCTGCTTGCCCGCCTTGTTCAGCGAGGTCCTGATGTCCTGCCACTTCTTGCCGGTGAAGGCCAGGTCGGGCAGCGGCACCACGGTGTCCTCGGCGACCTGCAGCGAGCGCCAGCCGAGCCGATCGGCGGCCTGCCGGGTCTCGGTGGTGACCGAGTAGAAGCAGGGCGTCCAGCCCCGCTCGTCGCAGTACCGGGCGAACCCGGCCACCGCCCCCAGCCGGGCGGCCGGTTCACCGAACGGGTCGCCGGTGGTCAGCGCCACGGTGGCGATCACCCGGTACGGGACGGCCGCCTCGCCGCGCGCGTCGAACCAGTAGTGGTTGCCGTCCCAGGTGGAGATGAAGGAGAGCGTCGAGCCGCCGTACCGGGTCAGCAGCTCCCGGGCCCGGGCCGCGGCCTCGGCGTCCACGTGCACCACCGGGCGGCGGAACGCGAGGAACAGCGCGACCAGCGCGACCACCCAGAACAGCACCCCGCACCAGATCTCCAGCGTCTGCGCGGTGCCGCCGGCCGCGATCGGGTAGTCCGGCACCAGGTCGTTGTAGGCGGGCGGCAGCAGCTCCGAGGGCAGCCCGGCGAACAGCCCGCCCAGCGTGGCGTCCGGCTCGTACTGGTCCCGGACCAGCCAGCCGATCCCGACGTACGCCCCGCAGCTGAGCAGCAGTGCGGAGCCGATCACCAGGCCGAGCCGGCGCAGGTCCCGCCCCGGCAGCCGCTGGTCGAAGCGCTGACGGGTGATCAGCAGCAGCACCAGCACGGCCAGCGGCAGCAGCATCGCCTCGCCCATCAGCTGGAACAGGTAACCCGCACCGCCGCTGTCGGCGAAGTCGTCGTAGTTGTCCACCAGCAGCCAGGTCAGCACGCCGGTCCAGAGCAGCTCGGTGCAGACGGTGATCCACCAGGCCACCCGCAGCCCCCGGCGCAGCCCCTCCGCCAGCACCACCAGCAGGGCGGGCACCAGGGCCGCCATCAGCCGCCCCGGCGAGTCGAAGAACCGCTGGGTGGAGTGCGCCCGGGCGCAGGCCTCGGCCGACTCCTCGCAGGCCGTGGCGACCTCCTCGGCCGAGGGCACGTGCGAGAAGTACAGCTCGCTCATGGTGTTGAACGGCCCGATCGCGTCCCGGTACACCGAGGCGATCAGCGGGCCGAGCGCGGTGGCCAGCAGGCAGAGCGCGACCAGCACCCGGGCCTCGGTGTGCGAGATCCCGCGCGGCAGGGCCGGCCTGCGGTGGTGCAGCAGCGCTCCCAGCAGCAGGCCGACCAGCATGCCCGCGAACCGCTGGACGCTCTCCAGGTGGCCGATGTAGAGCATCGCCACCAGCGGCACCAGCACGGCCAGCAGCCGCACCCGGCGCCGCCAGAGCGCGGTCAGCCGGTAGCTGAGCACCGCCGCCAGGCCGAGCAGGCCGACCCCGGGGCCGGTGGCGATCTGGTCCTGGATCGAGTTCAGCCAGTCCAGGTCGGCGGCCACCCCGAGCCGGGCCAGGCCGGTGCCGAGCAGCGCGCCGAGCGCCTGGCAGACGATCAGCACCCCGGCGGTCAGCAGGGAGCCGAGCCGCTGCTCGGCCACCGGTCCGAGCACCAGCAGCAGCAGGCTGGTGGACACGTACGCGCCGATGCCGGGGCACCAGAGCAGCGAGCCGGCCAGGGTCCACCAGTGACCGTCCGTCAGGGTCGGGATGCCGACCCCGACCTGTTCCAGCAGCGACTGCCGGGGGCCGTCACCGAGGCTGCCGGTGGCCGCCCCGACCGCCCAGAGCGCGACGAACAGGGTCAGCGTGAGCGGCGCGGTACGCAGCCGGCCGGCCAGCAGGCCGAGCAGCCGCAGCCAGCGGTGCCAGCCGCGCTCCGGCCGGGGGGCGGTGGGGGCGGCCTCGGCCACCGGGAGGGTCTCGCTCATCGGATCACTCCCGCCTGCTGCGCCAGCCATGGGAGGTTGACGCCCAGTCCGGCCCGGAAGGTGCTCCAGGCGTGGCCGCCGGGAACGGTCTGGAAATGGGCCTGCATCCCGGCCGCCAGCGCGGCCTGGTAGACCTTCCGCTGTTGCGGCCCGTACTCGCCGTCGCCGTCCCCGACCACGAAGGCGGCAGCGGTGTCCGGGAACTTCTTCCGGGCCATCACCTGGAGCGGGTCCACCGCGTCGAAGGCGGCCTCGTCTCCACCGAACGCCTTCTGCACGGTGTCCTGGCGGCTGCCCAGGGTGGGCTCCTCCTGACCGGAGATGTCCAGGAAGGTGCCGAACACCTCCGGGGCGTTCACGGCCAGCTGGAGCGAGCAGGTACCACCCTGCGACAGCCCGCCGATCATGGTGGACTTCCGGCCGGTGGCGGTCTGCAGATGGGTGTGCGCCCAGTCCGGCACGTCCTGGGCCAGATAGGTCTGGGCCTGGGCGATCCGCGAGTTCATGCAGAGCGAGTTGCCCCACTCCGAGCTGCCGTTCTGGGCGATCATCAGCACGATCGGCGCCAGGCCCCCGTGCGCGGCGGCGAAGGCGTCCATCTGCTCCGGCAGCTGCCCGGTGCCGACCCAGTCCGCCGAGGTGCCCGGCTGGCCGGTCAGCATCACCAGCACCGGCAGCAGCGGGCGGGGGTTCGCCTGGTAGGCGGGCGGCAGGTAGACGTACGCGTCCGAGGTGCTGAAGCCGGATCGGACGCCGGGGATCGGGGTGGTGGACACGGTGCCCTTGGCCGGCAGCCCGGCGGGGGCCTGCCAGACCTCGGCGAGCGTCTTGCCCTCCGGCACGTGCACCGCCGGGACCTGACCGGTGGTCAGCGCGTCGGTCTTGCCGATCCACGGCGCCAGCAGCACCCGCAGGGTGGGGTACTGGTCGAACTGCCGGTTGATCTGTGAGGAGGCCATCAGCACCACCAGCGCGGCGGCCAGCACCGCGACCGCCCGTCCGCGCCAGCGCAGCGGCGGCAGCCGGAACGCGGCCAGGCAGAGCCCGAGCACCGCCACCCCGATCCAGAACAGGGACGCCCTGGGCAGCCCCTCGGGGAACGGCACCCACCAGTCGTCCACCACGAACCGCAGCAGCACGGTGAGCGCAGCCGCCAGCACCACGGCGCACGGCAGCCGCCGGCTCCACCAGTGCCTGCTCCTGGAGTACGCCAGGCCGAGCAGCGCCGCCCAGCCGACCGCCAGCACCAGGTAGGGGATCACCCCGGTGGTCAGCGGCCAGTCCAGCGGGTTCCAACCGGCCAGCTCGGTGTGACGGCTCATCAGACGGTGCTCCGTACCAGGTGGGCGAAGACCACCACGTTGGCGTCCCAGCCGTGTGCCGCCGAGAAGCCGCCGCCGCAGGTGATCAGCCGCAGCTGGGAGTCGACGCCCTGGCCGTACACCCGGGTGTCGGGGAAGTCGTTCTTGGCGAAGCTCTCCACCCCGTCCACGGTGAAGTACCCGGTGCCCCGGTCGGCGCCGTCCACCTCCACCTGGTCGCCCTTGCGCAGGGTGCCCAGGCCGTAGAAGACGGCGGGTCCGGCCGCGACGTCGACGTGTCCGGCCATGATCGCGGTGCCGCGCTGGCCCGGGGCGACCCCGTCCCGGTACCAGCCCGCGAGGTTGCGGTCCTGCTCGGCCGGGGTCTCCAGCCGGCCGCCGCCGTCCAGGCCGAGCGCGGCCACCGGGGCGTCCAGCCGGAGCGCCGGGATCCTGATCCGGGTCGGCACCGCGTACGGCCTCGGCGGCACCAGCAGGGCGGCCGAGGTGGCGTTGTCCATCGCCTGACTGCCGTCCGGGCCGAGCGGTCCGGTGTGCCCGCCGCCGGCCAGCAGCCAGGCCCCGACCAGCAGGGCTCCCCCTGCCGCGAGCGAGCCCGGCCACGGGCTCCTGGAGACCTGCCCGGTCACTCCCGACTCCCCTCGTCCGTCCGTCCGTGATCCTTGTCAGTCAACCGTGGCCGCTACCGCCCCGCGCGGCGGGCGAACCCGACCACCGGGCGCCGTCGGGGACATGACCCCAGGTCAGCGCCCTGACGACGGCTCAGCTCCGGCCGTCGCCCCGGCCTGCCCCGAACGAGTGACCGCACCGCCCGGCAGCCGACGCCTGGACAGCAGCCCCTGGGTGCTCACCCCGGCCAGCACGATCGCGGGCAGCTCGGCGGACTTCTCGTACAGCAGGAAGCGCGGCACCCAGTGCGGGCCGTACCTGGTGTTCGCCCGGTACCGCTCCTCCAGCCGCCACCAGCGGGCCAGCGAGCCCAGCACGGCCCGGGCCAGCCGGAGCACCGGGCCGGCCCCGATCCGGGCGCCGCGCTCGAAGACCTGCCGGAACATCGCGAAGTTCAGCGAGACCCGGACCACCCCGAACTCCCGGGCCCGCAGCAGCAGTTCGGTGAGCAGGAAGTCGATCAGGCCGTCGTCCGACTCGCGGTCCCGGCGGAGCAGGTCGAGGGTCAGCCCGTCGGTGCCCCAGGGGACCAGGTTGACCAGTGCGCAGACCCGGTCGTTCTCGTCCCGGCACTCGGCCAGCAGGCAGTCACCGTCCGCCGGGTCACCGAGCCGTCCCAGGGTCATCGTCAGGCCGCGCTCGCCCCGGCCGTGCCGCCAGGCATCGGCCAGCCGGACCAGCTCGGCCGACTCGGCCGCCGGGACGTCCCGGTGCCGGCGCAGCAGCACCCGGTACCCGGCCGCGGTGACCCGCTCCCGGGTGCGCCGGAGCTCCTCGGGCGGCACGAAGCCCGCCACCTCCACCACCGCCTCGTCGCCGAACTCCAGCGCCCGCAGGCCGGACCGCCGGTACGCCAGCCCGGCCTGCTCCCCCGCCCCCAGCACCGCCGGGATCCAGGCGTACTGCCTGGCCTGCTGCCGCCAGACCTCGATCGCCTGCGGCCAGGCCTCCGGATCGCCGATCGGGTCGCCGGTGGCGAAGGTGACGCCGTTGACCACCCGGTGCAGCACCGCCGCCTTGCCGGACGGCGACCAGCAGACCGCCCGGTCCCGACGGAGCGCCAGATAGCCGAGCGAGTCCCGCCCGCCATGCCGGACCAGCAGGGCGCGCAGCCGCTCCTCGTCCTCCGGCTCCAGCCGGACCAGCCCGCGCGGCGAGCGGAACAGCAGCCGGACGGCGACCAGCAGCAGCCCCGCGCCCAGCACGTTCAGCAGCAGGTCGAACCAGCCGGGCACCGCCAGGTCGGCGTACTCGCCGATCCCGGAGAGGGTGACCAGCCGGAGCGCCACGTAGGTCGCGCTCTCGCCCCAGCTCGGCGAGCTGCCCTGGTCGGCCACCCGGAGCAGCACCGCGCCCACGCCGGTGAGCAGCGCGCCGCCACCGACCAGGAAGGCCAGCGCGAGCGGCAGGTTGCCCGGCTCGCCCTTGGCCCGGAAGGCCGGGCGACCGAGCAGCAGGGCGAGCAGCACGGCCAGGGTCAGGCCGGCCGAGACCCAGTTGAAGGGGTGCGCGCGGTCCTCCGGCAGCGCCACCAGGGCCAGCGTGAACAGCCCCGCGTACAGCGCCACCACGACGGTGGCCACCACCCAGGCGGCCCGCTTGCGGCGGCGCAGCATCACCGCGAGCAGCGCGGCGAACAGCGCCGCCGTGAAACCGGCGGTCATCAGCACCGGCGTGAAGAACTCGCCGCTGTTCACCCGGTGCACCCGGTCCCGGAACGGCGCGATCAGCCCGGCCAGCAGGTTGAGCGCCGCCGCGACCCGCAGGTACCACTCGGCACTCGTGGCGCACCGGACGCGCCAGCGCGGCACCGCCACCGGCGGCGGCTCGACCGGCCGCGCCGACACCGCCGGGGCCGGCCCGGCCGGCGGCGGGGCGACGGCCGGTACCGGCTGCGGGCTCGGGTCGGGGGCGCCGGCCAGCACGTCGTACACCGAGGTCTTGGCCACCACCAGCCGCCGGTGGATCCGCTCCTCCCGGCGTTCGGCCCGGGCCAGCCGCCGGGGGCGGGCGTGGTAGCGCCAGCGGGCCCAGGGGCTGCGCGGCCGGGCCAGCCGGAGCATCCCGACCAGCGCCAGCGGCGGCAGCATCACGCCCAGCAGGCCGGTCCAGATCTTGCCCTTGGCCAGGGTGACCAGCACCGGGATCAGCAGCAGCCCGGCGCCCAGCAGCTGACTGCCGGTCACCCCGCCGACGAAGCCGCCCAGCGGCACCTCGCCGATCAGCAGCAGGCCGATCAGCGCCACGGTGAGGATCACCGCGTCCACCGAGGTCCGGCCCTGCTCGCTCCAGTAGACGTCCTCCAGGTGCAGCACCAGCGCGAACTCGTCCAGCACCAGCCCGCAGCCGATCCCGAAACCGGTCGCCAGCACCTCGCGCAGCGCCCCGCCGTCGCCCCGGACGGCGAACGCGCCGACCCCGCAGATCACCATCAGCCCCTGGCCGAACACCACGTGGTGGATGTGCAGCCCGCCAGGCGTGACGTTGCCGGGCCACCAGGACGTGCCGCGCCGGATCATCCGGACGCTGAACCGGATGAACAGGAAGGAGCCGATCAGTCCGAGCAGCAGCAGGAAGAGCGGCTGCCGACCGGTGTCGACGATCCGCTCGTGATAGGCGTCGAGCACCGACTGCCACATGGACGGCCAAGCCTCCGTGAGTCCGGGGCTCCCATCCGACGCCGGGTCAGGGCCGGTCGCCAGCCGGGTACTCCGAACGGGCGAGCCGCGCCGTCACGCCGCCAGGATCACCCGCGCCACCGCCCCGCCTTACCCGTCGGACGGCGCGCACCGTGGCAGGCTGTGGCCCATTAGCCGCATCCGTGCACTTATCGGACTAATCACCGGCCGACTCCCGACAGCCTCGGCTCAGTCACACGCACGGCCCTCCAGGAACGGACGTGACCATGGACGCACTCTCCCGCCGCACACTGCTGGCCGCCGGAGCCGCCACCGCCGCCACCCTCGCGGCCGGCTGCGGCAGCTCGACCGGCAGTGACGGCGAGCAGGCCGCCCCGGCCGCCGCCGGAAGCAGCCCGGGAGCCCACCCCAGCGTCCCGGCCAAGCCCCCGGCCACCCTGATCGGCGACGGCTCCACCTCGGACACCGGCCCGCAGCCCCACCAGCCCGTCCCCGAGAAGCTCAAGGCCGGCGAGCGGCCGCCGCAGTTCGTGGTCTTCTCCTGGGACGGCGCGGGCGAGCTGGACAACCGCCTGTTCACCCGGTTCCGGCAGCTGGCCAAGGACAACAACGCCTCGATGACCTTCTTCCTCTCCGGCATCTACACCCTGCCGGAGGCCAAGAAGGACCTCTACCACCCGCCGCAGCACCGGGTCGGCGCCAGCGACATCGGGTACCTGACGGACCAGCACATCCACGACACCATCGAGCAGATCGGCGCCTCCTGGCTGGAGGGGCACGAGATCGGCACCCACTTCAACGGCCACTTCTGCGGCGCCAACGGCGGCGGCCGGTGGTCGCCCGAGGAGTGGGACAGCGAGATCGAGCAGGCGATGTCCTTCGTGATGAACTGGAAGACCAACACCGGCTTCACCGACCTGCCCGCGCTGCCCTTCGACTACCGCAAGGAGCTGATCGGCGGCCGCACCCCGTGCCTGGAGGGCCAGCGCGGCCTGCTGCCGACCGCGGCCAAGCGGAACTGGAAGTACGACAGCAGCGGCCCCGGCGGCACCCAGGTCTGGCCGCAGAAGTTCCAGGGCGGGGCGCTCTGGGACATGCCGTTGCAGTCCGTCCCGTTCCCCGGGCACAGCTTCCAGGTGCTCTCGATGGACTACAACATCATGTACAACCAGTCCGGCAACAACACCAAGGGCAGCGCGGGTTCGTACGACGCCTGGCGCACCCAGGCGGCCGGCTCGTACCTGGCCGGCTTCGAGCGGGCGTACAACTCCAACCGGGCGCCGCTCTACATCGGCAACCACTTCGAGCAGTGGAACGGCGGCATCTACATGGACGCCGTCGAGCAGACCATCAAGACCATCGCGGGCAAGCCCGAGGTCCGGCTGGTGTCGTTCCGTCAGCTGGTCGACTGGCTGGAGGTGCAGGACCCGGCCGTGCTCCGCAAGCTGCAGACGCTCAACCCGGGGCAGGCGCCGACCGGGGGCTGGGAGACCTTCCTCGGCACCCCGGCGGCGCCGGCGGCCGCGAGCCCGGCGGCGGGCTGACCGACCTGCGGCGGCCCGGCCGGTGGTGGACCGGCCGGTGGTGGACCGGCCGGTGGTGAACCGGCCGGACCACCTCCGTACGGGCCGTCAGGTCCGTACCCGGCCGGTGAGGGCGGCGCCGATCAGGGCCACCGCGGCCATCACCGCGAAGATCAGCGCGAACGGGGCGACCGGCGCCCCCGCCCCGTGGGCCGCCACCTCCGTCACGGCCATCGAGCCACCGCCGAGGGCGGCGAACAGCACGCCGGCCAGACCGGCCATCGCGACGTTCCCGAGCGCGTCGCTGAGCTGGAGCGCGGCCGAGTTGACCCCCGCCTCCTCCGGCGTCGAGAGCTGCATCATCAGCACGCTCACGCTGGCCACCGCCAGCCCCATCCCGATCCCGCCGACCGCCCAGGCCGCCGCCGTCACCCAGACCGGCACCGCCGGGATCAGCACCAGCGACGCCCCCGCGATCGACACCGCCGTCAGCACGAAGCCCAGCCGGATCAGCGCCTCCCGGTGCCGGTCAGCCGCCGGCCGTCCCTGCAGCCAGGAGCCCAGCGCCCAGGACAGTCCGCCGCTGGTCAGCGTCAGCCCCGCCATGGTCAACGACAGGTGGCGCTGCGTCACCATCATCAGCGGGATGAACAGTTCGGCGGTGAAGAACGCCCCCGCCGCCACCCCGCGCAGCACGATCACCGTCGGCAGCCCCCTGGCCGCCCGCAGCGCACCGGGCGGCAGCAGCCGCAGCACGGCCGGCACCAGCAGCGCCGCCCCCGCCACCGCCGGGAGCAGGCCGAGCAGGTCGCGCCGCTGCCCCGCGTACTGCAGCAGGGCCGCACCGACCGCGGCCATCGCCGCCAGCCCCGTCCGCCGGAGGTCGAACTCCACGCCCTGCGCCGGCGGTTGGGCCCGCTCGGCACGCCGCAGGGCCGGGCCCATCACCGCCAGCGGGAGCAGGATCAGCACCGGCACCGCCAGGAAGACCCAGCGCCAGCCGAAGTGCTCGGTCACCGCGCCGGAGATCAGCGGGCCGAGGATCGAGGGCAGCACCCAGGCGGCCGAGAACGCCGCGAACACGGCCGGCCGCAGCCGCTCCGGGAAGGCCCGGCCGACCACCACGTACAGCGCCACGATCACCAGTCCGCCACCGAGGCCCTGCACCGCCCGGCCCGCCAGGAACATCCACATGTTCGTCGCCGCCCCGGCCACCACCAGACCCACTCCGAACACCGCGATCCCGGTGAACAGCGGCCCCATCGGCCCGCGCCGGTCCGACCACTGCCCGGAGACCACCAGCGCGAACAGCGTGGTGGTGAAGTACCCCGAGTACGCGAAGGCGTACAGCCCGACGCCGTCCAACTGCCTGGCCGCCTCCGGCATCGCGGTGTTCACCGCGGTCGCCTCGAACGCGAGCAGCAGGACGACCGAGACTATGCCGAGGGTGAGCGCGCGGTACGGACCGCTGAG
Source organism: Kitasatospora sp. NPDC101801 (assembly GCF_044766665.1). Taxonomy (NCBI): domain Bacteria; kingdom Bacillati; phylum Actinomycetota; class Actinomycetes; order Kitasatosporales; family Streptomycetaceae; genus Kitasatospora; species Kitasatospora sp. NPDC101801. The sequence goes on along the minus strand of NZ_JBIWML010000034.1, from coordinate 54,180 downwards.
CACGCCCCCGGTCTCCGCCGCCGGGAGCGGGCGGGCGGTGTCGACCGAGGTGGTGGAGGTGGTGGTCATGACCGCCATCGTAAGTCCCGTGGCCGCCTTTTACTCCTGACCTGCGGTCCCGGCCCGCTCGGCCGCTGGTCCTAGGACCGGCCACCGTGCGTCAGTGCAGCACCTTCAGCCCGACCACGCCGCCGAGGATCAGCACCAGGCAGGTGATCCGGGCCGCCGTCACCGCGTCCCCCATCACCGCCATGCCGTACAGGGCCGTGCCGATCGCACCGATCCCGACCCAGATCGCGTACCCCGTGCCGAGCGGGATCGACTTCATCGCGTACGCCAGCCCGCCCATGCTGAGCACCAGCGCGACCCCGAACACCACGCTCGGCACCAGCCGCGAGAACCCCTTCGACGCCTCCAGGGCGACCGCCCACACCGTCTCCAGCACACCGGCGATGATCAGAACGAACCAGGCCATGACGAGCACTCCCTCGCAGTAGGTGTCACTTCACCACTGCGCCGTCTTGTCAGACCGGGTACGACGCGCCTCGTCCGGGGCGATCACTCGCCTGCCGTCGAGGCTAGCACGCCCGACACACGGAATTCATATTCGGATATTGACGCGGGCCCGCGCATTCGGGCACTATGAATTCACGAACAGCGCGCCCGGTCGATCCGGGTCACGACGACAGGAGCAGGCCATGAGCAGGAAGACGGTGGCGATCACGATGCCCCGCACCTGTGCCGCTCCCTGTTGTCGGTCCTGTCGCTGACGTTCTCCCCCTTGCTGGCCGTGGGCTCCCGCCCGCCGTCATGCAGTCACGGCCGTGTGCCCGAGTGGCTTAGGGAACCGCCTGCAAAGCGGTTTACACGGGTTCGATTCCCGTCATGGCCTCTTTACCCAGTGCGTCGAATTCCCCTGCGCGGGGGGAATTCGACGCACTGTTTTTTGCGTCGTAATTCCCTTCTCCACCGGCTTCCGCCGGGAACGGGAACGGGAACGGCCCGGCCACGGGGTCTCCCCCATGGCCGGGCCGCCGCTCCGTCACACGGTCACCAGGACCGGGCCACCCGCTACTCGATCACCGGCGGGTTGGCCTTGCCGCCGGAACGCCAGGTGTCCTCGTCCTCGACCAGGTAGTCGGGGCGGTTACCGTTCTTGTCCTTCTTCTTGCCGGCGCCGTGGCCCCCGGGCATACCGCCCGCACCCGGCGCACCGCCCCGGGCCTGGCCGCCCTGGCCGAGACCGGAACCGCCCTGGGTGAAGGCCCGGCCGCTCGCGCCGCCCGCCTTCGCACCACCGACCGCACCGCCCTCGCGCCGGACCAGGCTCGGCTTGCCGGCCCCGGCCTTGCCGCCGGCCGCACCGCCACTGGGCATGCCACCCATACCGGGCGCACCACCCCGGCCCTGACCCGCAGCCCCACCGGCCGTACCGGCCGCACCACCGCGCGCACCGCCGGCCGCGCCGGCACCCGCGCCACCGGCCCGGCCGCCCGCACCGCCACCGGCCAGCCCGCCACCGGTCTTACCGCCACCGGCACCACCGATGCCACCACCACGGCCGCCACCGATACCGCCACCGCCGCCACCCGGCAGCCCACCGATGCCACCACCGGGGAAGCCCCCGATGCCGCCACCACCGTGACCACCGCCCCCGGTCCCCCCGGTACCCGGCAGGTCGATCCCGGGCCGCGGCAACGTCGTCCCGGGCGTCGGCAGGGTCACCCCACCGTCGATCCCGGTCCCGGGCACCCAGCCCGGCGGCTTGCCGTCACCCGTCCCGACCGGCGGCGTGGGAACCACCGGCTGGTGCGGCACGTACGGCTGGTCATTGCGCGGAGGGATCCCGGGGCCCGGGGGAGGCGTCGGCAGCTGGTACTCCTTGCCCTGCGGACCGCCGGGGTTCTCCGGCGGGACGACCTTCGGATGCGGCCGCGGCGACACCGGCGGATACGGCTTGGTCGGGGCCGGCGGGTACGGCTTGCTGCCGTCGTCGGTCACGTCCGCCGCCGGCGGATCGAGGTATCCGGCGGCCTCCGTGTAGTGCGGCGCCAGGTGCTCCATGACGATGATCGCCCGCTGGTGCGCGATCTCCATCGCCGAGAGCTCGTCGTAGTTCTTGTTGACGGCCGCAGTCCGGTCCATCTTCGAGGCCAGGTCGGCCCGGAACTGAGCATCCGACCGCTCACCGAGGTCACCGATCAGCTTGAGAGCGCTGTCGGTACGACTCGGGATGTCGATGTCGTCCATCGCAGATTTGCTCTGCTCGAGCGCCAGGCCGGCGTACCGGATAGCTCCCGACGTCTGGACGGCGTGCGCCGCCGTGTTCGTCAGGTTGGTGTGGAGCACCCCAGCGCGGGTGGCGAAGCCCTGCGAGGCCGTGCCCGTCCAGCTCTGGGTGGCGTGCTCGACCGCCGCCTTCAACTCGTCCGCCGCGGCACGGAGCTCGACGTCCACATTCTGCCAGTGGTCGGCGACCTCCTTCAGACGGTCGGGGTTCGAGCTCTTCAACATGTTCTTGAGCGGCACCAGGCCGTGCGGCTCAAAGTCTGTCTTGTCTGTCATGTCAGACCGCCTTCGGCTGCTGGCTGTTGAGGGCGGATGTGTGATCCGCCTCGATGCCGGTGTAGCTGTCGGTGACCATCTTGGTCTTGTCGCCGAACTCGTTGATCAGCTCGTTCAGCTTGGCAATGGTCTGGGACAGGAAGTTCTGCATGCTGCCGTGAGCCGCGTAGAGCGAGTGCGCCTCAAGGAAGTTGCCACCGAAGTCGTTCGGACCGACGACGGTGTTGTACTTGCTCTTGTCCGCGGTCTGACCGATGTTCTGCTGGAGCGTCCGCAGTCGCTTGACGACTGCCTCCAACTCGTCGGTGTTGACCTCGTATCCGTCCGACATTCGGCTCCTCCCCCTGGAGTTTCGCTGCTTCCCCGTCGGGCACTGGCTTCGGCGGGCTGTGAACTAGCGCTAGCCGGCCAGCTGCTCATGGCGGGCTAGGGCGTTCGATCGTATCGCTTACTGGCGGAGCTCTGACACACCCTCAGCGTTACTGGTTACCACCGGAACCGTACGGATTCTGTTGCGGCGGCTGCGGCGGCTGCTGACCTCCGTATGACTGGTGCCCGTAAGGCGGGGGCTGGTGTCCGTAGGGCTGGTTCGGGTACGGCGACTGGGCCTGCGGATACCCGTACGGGGCCGGAGCAGCCGACGCCGCAGCAGCGGCCCGGCGGCGCTTGGACCCCTTCACCAGGACCACGATCAACACAACGAACAGGCCAGCGAGCACCAACAGGACGACGGCGGCCACGGCAAGGCCCTTCCCGACGATGGAGAAATCCTCCGACTTCACACCGTCGCCCGCCCCGGTCCCGGCAACGCTACTGTCAGGAGCCGTACCGCCGGACGTTGTGGCGGCAGGAGCGCTGGCGGAGCCGCCCGGAGCTGCGATCTTCCCCAAGGGGCCCTGCTCCGGTCCTGCCGGGATGTCCTGGGTGAGGGCTTCGTAGGGACGGATGAGCCCGTAGCCGTACCGTTCGTCCGGCAGCTTCGCCCCGCCCAGTGCGGCCGGAGCCTTTGCCGACTTCACCAGGCGGTTCGCGATCTGCCCGGCCGTCAGATTCGGGAACTTCGCGCGCAGCAGGGCAGCCGTACCGGACACGTACGCCGTCGCCGGCGAAGTCCCGTTGACGGAGCAGTACTTGCTCCCCGAGCAGTCACCCGCCACGACGATCTCGCTACCAGGCGCGGTGAGCATCACCTCAGGCCCGTAGTTGGACTTGGCCCAGATCTTGCCGGTCTTGTCGAACGCCCCGACGGCCAGCACGCCCGGCACGTTCGCCGGATTGCCGATTGGTGTACTCCCGTCGTTGCCCACGCCCGCGATGATCAGCACGTCCTTCGCCGCAGCGTAGGCGATCGCATCGTTCATTCGAGGGCTGGCCGCGCCGGGGCTAGTCTGCGAGAGATTGATAACCCTCGCACCATTGTCGGCGGCCCACCGGATGCCCTCAGGGATACCGTCGGAATTGGCTGCAGTGTTCTTGAAGATGGGCAGGATCTTTGCGCCGGGCGCCATTCCGACCACACCCGCGTTGCCCCCATGGCCCTTCGCCGCGATGATGGCCGCCATCGAAGTGCCGTGGTCCACCGTGGGCTTCTTCTCACGACCCTGGCCACCCGGGTCATACCCGGGCAGCACTTGCCCGGCCAGGTCGGGGTGAGTGGTGTCCACTCCCTGGTCGATGACCGCGACGATGACCCCGTCACCCCTGCTCACCGACCAGACCTTGTCGAGGTCGAACTGCTGGTTCGGCCACTGCCCGTCCCGCACCTCGTCCGCCGAGGCGAGCGGCGCCGAGCTCAGCAGCAACCCGGCGGCCAGCGTGGTGGCGCCGAGCGCGCGCATGGTCCTGGTCAGCGTCATCCCTACCCCGTTACCCCGTCAGTTGGAGACTGCGGTGCACGCCTTGGAGGCATGCACCGCTCGATCGTATCGCCCGACTACCTGACATGGGCAGAACCCCACGCCTCTGCACGCCTTCGCCACAGCTGACGTCCTCGACCGGTGAACACCGAGCACATCTGCAGCGGCTGCGTCCGCTTCTGCACCGCCAGCGCAAGGGTGCCGACGAGCCGTCGGGTACGCCTGTCGTGAGACCTCATTCCGAGTTCTGTGCCGAACGGACGTCGAAGGCCGGCGGCGCGGCGCCGGAGCACAACCGCCGCCCGAGCCCTGGCCGAGTGTGTCGGTGACCAGGAACACACCCGTGCCCACCAGTGCCAGGCCGGCCACCAGTGCGAGGACGGGCAGCAGCCCCAGCCGGGCCTGACCCAGCAGGCGCAGGGCCAGGGGCAGCAGGACGGCCGGCACGCCGAACCCGAGTGCACCCCAAGCCCCCACCCGCATAACGGTGTTGGCCGGCAGGTCCAGGCAGCTCGCCAGCGCCGCGCGGCGCCGCTCGTCGTACGCCGTGCTGAACCACCACACCGAGAGCCCTCCCAGCACGACCGCCCGGGTCGGACTCGTACGTCTTGCCCATCAGGGTGCGCAGCTCCGGCTCGGCGAGCGCGTCCGCCTCGCGGGCCTGGCGGAGCGCCTCCCGGATGAGGTCGGAGACGTCTCCGGGCGTCGGCCTCGGCGTCCGCCGCGTCGTACTCGTCGGCCGAGCTGTGCAGCTGCTCGGAGAGCCGCTGCAGCCGGTCGGCCAGCCACCATGTGCCGCTCCCAGTCCCCCGGCGTACTCCCGCAGGGTCGCGGGGGAGGACCAGCCCGCGTCCAGTGCGCCCCCGGTCTCGCTGGAGTCCAGCGCGCCGGAGAGCCGGCTCCTGGTCTGCCCGTTCAGCTCCCCCATGCTGTCGCCCGCCCTGCGCACCCCGCTGGTGGTGACGTTCACGTCCTGCATCCGGACCCCCGCCCGTGCCCCGCCGAAAGATCAGCTGTACCGGGGAACACCCCAACCGCGCGGTCCGACGGCCCCTCAGCCGACCGTCGCGTCCTCGGGCAGGATCGGCAGCCGCCCGACCGGCAGGCCGGTGGCGGCGCGGACGGCGGCGGCCACGGCGGCCGGGGCGACCACGGCGGGGACGGCGCTGACCGCCTTGGCGCCGAAGGTGGCGACCACGTCGCGGTCCTCGATCAGGGCGGCGATCCGGACCTCGGGGGTGTCCAGGGCGGTGGGCAGGCGGTAGCCGGTGAGCGAGGGGTTGACCAGGCGGCCGCCCTCGGTGCGGAGGTCCTCCAGCAGGGCGATGCCGACGCCCTGGGCGACCGCGGCCTCGATCCGGTCCTCGATCTGACGGGGGTTCAGGGCACGGCCGACGTCCTGGGCGACCGTCATCTCGACCACCCGGACGGCGCCGAGCTCGATGTCGACGTCCACCACGGCCCGCATCGCGCAGAACGCGATCGAGACGAAGGCGTCGCCCTGGCCGGCCTCGTCGAGCGGCTCGGTGGGGTGCGGCCGGCACTGGGCGGTGGCCCAGAGCTCCTTGCCCTCCAGCGCCTCGGTGACCGGCATGCCGAGCACGCCGTCGTACGAGGTGATCTTGCCGTCGGCGATCGAGAGCAGCTCGACGGACATCCCGAAGTTGGCCGCGATCGGCTGCAGCAGCTGGTGCCGGACCATCAGCGCGGCCCGCTCCACCGCCCCGCCGGAGACCCAGGTGTGCCGGCCCCGGGCGGAGGGACCGGCCGAGGACTGGTCGCTGTCGGCGGGGGCGATGTAGACCTCGGAGACTCCGAGCACGGACTGCACGATCTGCCGGGCCAGGGTTGCGAAACCCTGCCCCGAGTCGACCGCCGGACAGATCACGGTGGCGTGGTCGCCGCTGACCCGGACGGTGGCGGTGGACACCTCGTCCTCGCCCTCCGCGCCGAGCATGTGCACCATGCCGACCGCGTAGCCGATCCCCCGGCGGACGGCGGCCGGGTCGCCGGCGCCGCCCGGGCCACCGGGCAGCAGCCACTCGCTGTCCGGGTCGTCCAGCGGGAGCGGCGGCAGCGGTGCGGTGGCCACCGCGTCGAGCAGCGCGGCCACCGGGGCGGGGCAGGTGACGGCCTGTCCGGTCGGCATCGGGTCGCCGGTGGCGAGCGCGTTGCGGCGCCGGATCTCCAGCGGGTCGATGCCCAACTGTGCGGCCAGCTGGTCGAGTTGGGATTCGTAGGCGAAGCAGGTCTGCAGTGCGCCCTCGCCCCGCATCCGCCCGGCGGGCGGGTTGTTGGTGCGCACCGCCCAGGCGTCCACGAAGACGTTCGGGCAGACATAGGGGCCGACCGAGAAGGCCGCGGCGGCGGCCAGCGCCTCGGCGGAGACCTCCGCGTAGGCCCCGCCGTCCAGCAGGATCTGCGCCTCCACCTTCACCAACTTGCCCTCGGCGTCGGCGTGGTGGCGGTAGCGCAGCAGGGCGGGGTGCCGGGAGGGGTGGCTCTGGAAGGACTCCTCCCGGGTGAGGGTCATCTTCACCGGGCGGCCGGTGCGCAGCGCGAGCAGCGCCAGGGTGACCTGGAACGAGCGGTCCTCGCGGTCGGCGGTCGCGCCGGGCACACCGGTGACCACCAGCCGGACCCGGTCCGGGTCCAGGCCGAGACCGGCCGCGGTGCGGTCCCGGTCGCCGTGCGGGTCGGTGGAGGAGAGGTGCAGCTCGACGCCGCCGTCGGGGCGCGGGACGGCCAGGCCGGCCTCGGCGCCGATCGGGGCCGGGTCCTGCCGGCCGACCTGGTACAGGCCCTCGACGATCACCTCGCCGACCGCCTCCGGGTCACCGCTGCGCAGCGGCAGGTGCCGGAACAGGTTGCCGTCGGGGTGCAACGGTGGTGCGTTGAAGGACTGTTCGGGGTCGGTGACGGCCTCCAGCGGCTCGTACTCGACCACGATCGAGGCGGCTGCCAGCCGGGCGGTGTCCGGGTGGTCGGCGGCCACCGCGGCGACCGGTTCGCCGTGGTGCCGGACCACGCCGGAGGCCAGCACCGGACGGTCCGCGCTCCCCCGGCCGTCCGGGGCGGCCTCGGGGGCGCCCTCCGGGACCGGCGGCAGGTCAGCGGCGGTGATCACGGCGTGCACACCCGGCAAGGCCAGCGCGGCGGCGGTGTCGATCGAGACGATCCGGGCGGACGGGTGCGGCGAGCGCAGCACCGCGCCCCAGAGCAGCCCCTCGGCCCACAGGTCGGCGGCGTACGGGTAGATGCCGAGCGCCTTGGGCAGCGCGTCGGTCCGCGGGGCGGAGCTGCCCAGGCCGAACGGCTCTGCGCCGTCCGGCAGTTCGTCGGCCGACGGGGCGAGCGGGCCGGTGAGGTCGGTGGGCGAGCTCATGCGCGATCGTCCTCGGGGAGCCGGATGCCGTGGGGCGGGGTGTTGCCGTCGTACACCGTGCCGTCGTAGGCCGGAGCGTCGTAGACCGGCGGCGCGTCGTAGTCCGGCCCGTCGAAGGACGTGCCGTGCGCGGGGGTCGGGTAGTACGGGGTGCCGTGCGCGGGCGTGCCCACCGGGCCGTCGGCGGCGGTGCCGTGGGCCGGGGTGGCCTCGTGCCGGCCGGTCTCGTACGGGGCCTCGAAGCCCGGGTCGTACGGCGCAGGGTCGTAGTACGGGGTGCTGTAGTCCGGCTCGTAGACGCCGGTCTGGTGGGTGGTGGCGGCGTACTCGCGGGCGGCCGGCTGCGGCTCGGCCTCGACCCAGACCTCGGAGTCGGCGTACAGCGGGTGCTCCCCGGCCAGCGGCAGGTCGGCGGCGGACTGGGCGGGCAGCACCGGGACGGGCTGCGCGACCGGTACGGCGGCCTCGGCCGACGGGTCGGCGGCGACGGGCTCCTCGACCACCCCGCGCGCCTCGGCGACGGTCTGCACGGCGGCCAGCACGCCCTGGTAGCCGGTGCAGCGGCAGAGGTTGCCGCAGAGCGCCTGCCTGGTCTCCACCTCGCTGGGCCGGTGGTTGCGCTGGAGCAGGTCGTGGACGGCCATCGCCATCCCGGGGGTGCAGTAACCGCACTGCACGGCACCGGAGTCGGCGAGCGCCTGCTGCACGTCGCTGGCGGCGCCACCGGCGGACAGCCCCTCGACGGTGGCGATCTCGCTGTCCGAGGCGAGCGCCGCGGGCACCAGGCAGCCGGCCACCAACTGGCCGTCCACCTGCACCGAGCAGGCCCCGCACTCGCCCTGCTCGCAGCCGTCCTTGGCACCGGCCAGACCGAGCCGCTCGCGCAGCACGTAGAGCAGGCTCTCGCCGATCCACGCGTCACTGACCGGCCGTTCGAAGCCGTTGACCCGCAGGGTGTACGAGGCGGTCGGACGCACGTCGGCGCCCATGAGGTCGTCCGTCACTTCAGCGCCCTTCCCAGTGCCCGGCGGGCCAGCACGGCTACCGTACGCCGGAGCCTCAACGCGGCCGCGTGCGCCCCCCCGGGGCCGCTCTCGGTCATGCCGTCGGGCACGCAGGCGGCGGCCACGTACTCGCCGAACGCGGCGGCCGCAGCCGGGTCGATGGCACTGGCGGCCTGGTCGCCGCGGGCGTCCCAGTCGATGCAGCCGGCCACCCAGGACTCGGCCTCCAGCGGGCGCAGCGGTACGGGGGCGACGGCGCCGACGGCGCACCGGACGGCCCGCCGGGCCGGGTCCAGCACCAGGGCGACCGAGGCGGTGGCCCGGGACGGGCCGCTGCGGCCGGTGGCCTTCAGGAAGACCTGGGGGGCGTGCAGCAGCGGGACCCGCACCCAGGTCAGCAGCTCGCCGGGGCGGACCGGGTCCAGGCCGGTGAGCAGGTGACTGACCGGCACCTCGCGGGTGCTGCCGGCCCTGGCCAGCGTGACGGTGGCCTCCAGGGCGGCCAGCACCGGCAGGGTGTCCCCGGCGGGTGCGGCGGTGGCGATGTTGCCGCCGAGCGTGCCGACGTTGCGGATCTGCGGCGGTCCTGCGGTCCGGGCGGCGTCGGCCAGCGCGGGGATCAGCGCGGCGAAGTCCGGGCGGTCCATCCGGGCGTGGGTGAGTCCGGCGCCCAGGACGGCGGTGCCGCCGTCCTCGTAGCGCCAGCCCCGCAGTTCGGTGATCCGGCCGAGGCCGATCAGCGCGGCCGGGCGGAGCCGGCCCGCGTTGACCGCCTCCATCAGGTCGGTGGCACCGGCCACCGGCACCGCGCCGGGAGTGGCGGCGAGCGCCTCGACAGCCTCGTCGAGCGAGGCCGGCAGCATGATCGTCCGGTTCACCAGGAATCCACCGTGCTCCACTTGCTCATCAACTGCCCGCCGTCTCCCGGCGGTGCGGCCTGGCCCGTAGGGTACGGGCGATCGGGGCGGGTTGGGCAACTCTGGCACACAAAGCTTGGTGATCATTTCCCGGGGGACGGACAGGCGGGGAGAATCCCGGACGAATCCAGGCAGCGAACGATCCGATCCGGTCGGACCGGATCGGATCTTCACCTGTTGTTGACGTACGGACCGGGTTCAGAGGTTCCCGGGGCCCTCCTTCGGGCGGCCGAGCACTCCGGGGCGGCGCTGCCAGGGCAGCGGTCCGTCGGCGGGCCGGTACTCGACCCCGAGCGCGTCCAGCCGGGCGTAGTGGGTGGTCATCCGGCGCTCGAAGTCCGCCCAGTCCCGGGCCGCCGGGTCGCGCGGCAGGTCGGACCAGGCCACCTCGGCGAACGCGGCCAGCCGGGGGAAGGTCCGGAAGTCGACGTCCCGGGCGTCGTCGGCGAACTCGGTCCACAGGTTGGCCTGGGTGCCGATCACCCGGGCGGCCGCGGCGCCGTCGTCGTCCAGCGTGCTGAGCTCCGGCGGGACCGGCTCGAACCGGTAGACGTCCTCCAGGCTGCGGACGAAGCCGACCGGGATCGGCTCGTCCTCGCCGGGCCCCTGCCGGTGGTCCAGGTAGACGTGCTGCTCGGGGCACATCACCACGTCGTGGCCCGCCTTGGCGGCCGCCACCCCGCCCTCGTAGCCGCGCCAGGAGGAGACCGCCGCGCCGGGCGCGAGCCCGCCCTCCAGGATCTCGTCCCAGCCGATCAGCCGGCGGCCCCGGTCGGCCAGCCAGCGGTCGAAGTGCCGGATGAACCAGCTCTGCAGCTCGTCCTCGTCGGCCAGCCCGAGCTCCTTGATCCGGGCCTGCGCGGCCGGACTGGCCCGCCACTGGTCCTTGGGGCACTCGTCGCCGCCCAGGTGGACGAACTGCGACGGGAAGATCGCCAGCACCTCCTCCAGCACGCCCTCGTAGAACCGCAGGGTCTGCTCGGAGGCGTTCAGGATGTTCGCGCTGACCCCCCAGTCGGTCCACACCGAGAGTTCCGCGGTGTCCACCACGTCGGTGTTGCCGAGCTCGGGGTAGGCCGAGATGGCGGCCTGCGAGTGGCCCGGCAGGTCGATCTCCGGCACCACGGTGATGTGCCGGGCGTCCGCGTACGCGACGATCTCGCGCAGGTCGTCCTGGGTGTAGAAACCGCCGTGCGGCTCCTCGACGTGCCGCTGGGCGTCCCGGAAGCCGACCATCGAGCGGTCCCGCCAGGAGGCCACCTCGGTGAGCCGGGGGTAGCGCTCGATCTCGATCCGCCAGCCCTGGTCGTCCGTCAGGTGCAGGTGCAGCACGTTGAGCTTGTGCGCGGCGATCAGGTCCAGGAAGCGCAGCACGTCCGCCTTGGGCAGGAAGTGCCGGGAGACGTCCAGCAGCGCCCCGCGCCAGCCGAACCGGGGCGCGTCCGCGATCTCGACGTACGGCAGCGCCCAGCCGGTGCGGCGCACCGGGGCACGGCGGTAGGCGTCCGGGCCGAGCAGCTGACGGAGCGTCTGGGCGGCACGGAAGGCGCCGGCCGGGGCCCCCGCGGCCAGCCGGGCGCCGTCGGCGCCGACCGAGAGCCGGTACTCCTCCGGGGCCAGCGACCCGTCGAGCCGCAGCTCGATCCCGCCCGGGCCGGGTCGCAGCGGCAGACCGGTGGCGGCACCGAGCGCGGCGCGGAGCCAGAACTCGACTCCCTCCAGCCCGGGTTCGGCGGTCAGCGGGGTACTGGCGTCCAGCGCGAACTCGCCGGTCTCGGGACGGGTGACACTCAGCGGGGCCGGGATGAGATCCATGAACTCATCCTGCCCCGCCCGACCACGATTGGCATAGACCAATAGGCAGGATTACTGCTTGTTGTCGCCGTCGCCGTCCTGCGGCTTGCCGATGCCGTCGAAGATCTCCTTGCACATCGGGCAGACCGGGTACTTCTTCGGGTCGCGCCCGGGGACCCAGACCTTGCCGCAGAGCGCGACCACCGGGGAGCCGGAGAGCGCGCTCTCCATGATCTTGTCCTTCTGGACATAGTGCGCGAAGCGCTCGTGGTCGCCGTCGCCGTTGGACACCTGGGGGACGGGCTCGACCAGGGTGCCGGTACCGAGACCGCGCTCGGGCTCAAGAGTGCTCATGGGGGCCAAGTCTATGGGGCCCGGGGCCGCTGCGGGAGCCCGTGTCAGTTCAGTGTCGGGTCGTCCGGGTACGTCGCGAGCACCGCGAGCGGGCCGCGCTGGCGGCGCAGCACCGCGCGCCAGAGCCGTTCCGGCTCCGGACAGAAAATGTCGCCTGGCTCACAGTCCAGCAGGTACCAGGCACCCTCGGCGAGCTCCGCCTCCAGCTGCCCGGGCGACCAGCCCGCGTACCCGGCGAAGACCCGCAGCCCGCCCAGTTCGCCGGCCAGCAGCTCGGGCGGAGCCTCCAGGTCGACCAGCCCGATCGCGCCGTGCAGCCGGCGCCAGCCGAGCGGCTCGGCCTGCCCGGGCTCGCCGGGGACCACGGCCACCGCGAGCGCCGAGTCCAGGCCGACGGGGCCGCCCTGGAAGAGCACCGAGGGGCGGGCCGCCAGCGCTGACCAGCCGTCCAGCACCGCCGCCACCTCGATCGGGGTGGGGTGGTTGAGCACCACGCCGAGCGCGCCCTGCTCGTCGTGGTCCAGCAGCAGCACCACGGAGCGGGCGAAGTTCGGGTCGGTCAGCATCGGCGTGGCGACCAGGAGTCGGCCGGTGTGCGAGGAGGCCGGGGTCATACCCCACATGATCCCGCAGTCCGGCCCGGCAGGAGTGCCCAACACGAAAGCGGGCAGACGGCTCCTCGCCACCCGAACGGCCGAACCGGCCCGCCGTGTCGGCTCCCGGCGGAGCATGATCACCAATAGGGCGCAAGGGAACCAATCGTCCGCCCCTTACCATCTATAGGTGGTGGAAGGGCCTTCTACTCCGGTGGAAGATCCTTCCACTTGCGTCTGCCCTGCTCCGCAGCCGACTCACCCCCCATTTGGCATCCCGGATTGCGAGAACGATGACCGACGACGTCCTGCTGGTCCACGGCGGAAACCCGCTCGAAGGCGAGATCCGGGTCCGTGGTGCGAAGAACCTGGTCCCCAAGGCCATGGTCGCCGCCCTGCTCGGCACGGGCCCCAGCAGACTGCGCAACGTCCCGGACATCCGCGACGTCAAGGTGGTCCGCGGGCTGCTGCAGCTGCACGGCGTGACGGTGCGCACCGGTGACGAGGAGGGCGAGCTGATCCTCGACCCCTCGCACGTGGAGAGCGCCAACGTCGCCGACATCGACGCGCACGCGGGCTCCTCGCGGATCCCGATCCTGTTCTGCGGCCCGCTGCTGCACCGGCTCGGCCACGCCTTCATCCCGGGCCTGGGCGGCTGCGACATCGGCGGCCGGCCGGTGGACTTCCACTTCGAGGTGCTCCGCCAGTTCGGCGCCACCATCGAGAAGCACCCGCAGGGCACCTACCTGGTGGCGGCCCAGCGGCTGCAGGGCACCAAGATCGAGCTGCCCTACCCCTCGGTCGGCGCGACCGAGCAGGTACTGCTCACCGCAGTGCTCGCGGAGGGTGTCACCGAGCTGCGCAACGCGGCCGTCGAGCCGGAGATCGTCGACCTGATCTGCGTGCTGCAGAAGATGGGCGCGATCATCTCGCTGGGCACCGACCGGACCATCCTGATCACCGGCGTGGACGAGCTCTCCGGCTACAACCACCGCGCCCTGCCGGACCGCCTCGAGGCGGCCTCCTGGGCCTGCGCGGCGCTGGCCACCAAGGGCGACATCTACGTCCGGGGCGCCGACCAGATCCCGATGATGACCTTCCTGAACACCTTCCGGAAGGTCGGCGGCGCCTTCGAGATCGACGACGAGGGCATCCGGTTCTGGCACCCGGGCGGCGAGCTCAAGGCGATCGCCCTGGAGACCGACGTGCACCCGGGCTTCCAGACCGACTGGCAGCAGCCGCTGGTGGTCGCGCTGACCCAGGCCGACGGCCTCTCGATCGTGCACGAGACGGTGTACGAGTCCCGGCTCGGCTTCACCGGCGCGCTGAACCAGATGGGCGCGCACATCCAGCTCTACAGCGAGTGCCTGGGCGGGACCCCCTGCCGCTTCGGCGCCCGGAACTTCCAGCACTCCGCGGTGGTCTCCGGCCCGTCCAAGCTGATCGGCGGCGAGCTGGTCATCCCCGACCTGCGCGGCGGCTTCTCGTACCTGATCGCGGCGCTGGCGGCCGAGGGCACCTCGACCGTGCACGGCATCGACCTGATCAACCGGGGCTACGAGAACTTCATGGCGAAGCTCCGGGACCTCGGCGCCCAGGTGGAGCTGCCCAGCGAGGAGCTCCAGCCCGCCTGATCCGCACGCAGGAACGACCGTGGCCGGTCCCCCCTCGGGGGGACCGGCCACGGTCGTTTCAGCTGCTGCGGGTCACTTGCCCTTGGCGGCTTCCTTCAGCTTCGAACCGGCGCTGACCTTGGCGCTGAAGCCGGCCGGGATCTGGATCGGGTCGCCGGTCTGCGGGTTACGGGCCGTACGAGCGGCACGGTGGGTGCGCTCGAAGGTCAGGAAGCCGGGGATGGTGACCTTCTCGTCGCCCTTGGCGACGACCTCGCCGACAACCTCGGCGAAGGCGGCCAGAACAGCGTCGGCGTCCTTGCGGGTCACCTCGGCGCGCTCCGACAGAGCGGCCACCAGCTCACTGCGGTTCATGTGTACTCCTGTGGTCTGTTCGCGTTGCGGTGTGCGGGGGCCCATCGGTCGATCCCTCCCGGGCCCCCACGTTCTGGAGGTGGCCGGACGGGCCGCTGGTCCGCACACTGTGCTCATTCAGGCGAGGGTTGGTCAGGGGTCGGGCTTGCACCCCGAAGCGCCTCAAACCGCACGTCCTGGGTACGAATCCTGCCCCGACCGGCACTGAGAAAGCCAATCGGACCCCGGCGCGGTTGACCCGAACAGTGCCCGCCCACCGGAGTTGTGACGCTCCGTCGGCTCCGGCGGACCGGATCGGGCGACGGTCCGGAGGACACGCCGGGAGCCCAGGGGGACGTTCCGTACTTGTCGGACACGCCTGCCCCGTGCAGGGCTACCGTACGCCCTGGCACCGACAAGCCCAAACACGCCCCTTCCCCTTGTGTCGCAAGGGTTCGGGGCGTGTGGGGATGGGTAGGGCCGCCGACCGGGCATTTGCCCGAGCCCGCGGGCGCTCCCGGGCAGCCGTGCGACCTAGAGCCGAACGGCCGGGAAAGCCGCGGTGTCGAGCGTGCCGACGATCCCGTGGGTGGGCTTCGACGGGGCGGGCTCCGCGCCGCCACGGGCCGCCAGGGCGGCCTCCCGGACGGCTGCGGCCACCGTCTTGGCCACGTCGGGGTGGAAGACGCTCGGGATGATGTAGTTGGCGTTCAGCTGGTCGTCGGCGACCGTGGTGGCCAGCGCCCGGGCGGCGGCGATCATCATCTCGGTGTTGACGGTGTGGCTCTGCGCGTCCAGCAGGCCGCGGAACACGCCGGGGAAGACCAGCACGTTGTTGATCTGGTTCGGGAAGTCGCTGCGGCCGGTGGCCACCACCGCGGCGGTCTGCCGGGCCACCGCCGGGTCGACCTCCGGGTCCGGGTTGGCCAGCGCGAAGACGATCGAGTTCTCGGCCATGGTGGCCAGGTCGTCCCCGTCCAGCACGTTCGGGGCCGAGACGCCGATGAAGACGTCGGCGCCCGCCACGGCCTCCTTGAGGGTGCCGGTGCGGCCCGAGCGGTTGGTGTGCTCGGCGATCCAGCGCAGCGAGTCGTTCAGGTCCTCCCGGCCGCTGTGCACCACGCCGCTGACGTCGGCCACGGTGGCGTGCTCGACACCGGCCGCCAGCAGCAGCTTGAGGATCGCGGTACCGGCCGCGCCGGCGCCCGACATCACGATCCGGATCTCGGAGATCTCCTTGCCGACCACCCGCAGCGCGTTGGTCAGCGCGGCCAGCACCACGATCGCGGTGCCGTGCTGGTCGTCGTGGAAGACCGGGATGTCCAGCGCCTCGCGCAGCCGGGCCTCGATCTCGAAGCAGCGCGGCGCGGAGATGTCCTCCAGGTTGATGCCCGCGAAGCCGGGGGCGATCGCCTTCACGATCGCGACGATCTCGTCGGCGTCCTGGGTGTCCAGGCAGATCGGCCAGGCGTCGATGTTGGCGAACCGCTTGAACAGCGCGGCCTTGCCCTCCATCACCGGCAGCGCGGCCATCGGGCCGATGTTGCCCAGGCCCAGCACGGCGGAGCCGTCGGTGACCACCGCGACGCTGTTGCGCTTGATGGTCAGCCGCCGGGCGTCCTCGGGGTTCTCGGCGATCGCCATGCAGACCCGGGCCACACCGGGGGTGTAGATCATCGAGAGGTCGTCACGGTTGCGGATCGGCAGCTTGGAGGACATCTCGATCTTGCCGCCGAGGTGCATCAGGAAGGTCCGGTCCGAGACCCGGCCGATCGCCACCCCGTCGATCGCCCGCAGCTTCTCGACGATCTCCTCGCCGTGCGCCACCGAGGAGGCCGCCACCGTCACGTCGATCCGGAGCGCCTCCAGGCCCGAGGCGGTGACGTCGAGACCGGTGACCGAACCGCCGGAGGACTCGACCGCCGTGGTGATCGAGCTCACCGCGTTTCCGGTGGCCGGGACCTCCAGCCGCACCGTGATCGAGTTCGAGACACTGGGCACCGTCGCCATCGACGTCCTTCTTCCTGGATCAACACTTTGTTGAAAATCTCATGCCTTGGGCATGCTAGACCTCGATCGTCGCACCAACCAAGGGCCTGCCAGAAATAACGTTCATTGAGTGTCCGGACCCGACAAGGCTTCTTGCCCTCCACGGACGATGCGTTACATTGGACAAGACACCGGCTCGATCCAAGCCCCCGGGCCCAACCTTCGTCGCTACGAGCGACCACTTGCCGCGAGGCGAGCATGGCGGGTCGGTGTCACTAACGTCGGAAGGCCCCTCACCAGTGGTGAGGGGCCTTCGCCGTGTCGGACCGTCAGCGCAGCAGCGCCGGCACCCCGTCCGCGTCCGGCAGGTCGTCCGGGCCCGAGAGCACGGTCAGCCGCTGGGTCGCCCGGGTCAGCGCGACGTACAGCACCCGCAGCCCCGCCTCCGACTCCCCCGCGATGCCGACCGGGTCGGCCACCACCGTGGCGTCGTACTCCAGGCCCTTGGCCTCCAGGCTGCCGAGCGCCACCGCGCGCTCGCCGAGACCCTCGATCCAGCCCGCCGCCTCGGCCCTGCGGTCCATCGGGACCACCACCGCGACGGTGCCGTCCACCTCGGCCAGCAGCCGGGTCAGCTCGGCCCGGGCGGCGGCCGCGAAGACCGCCGGGTCGGCCGAGGCCGCCGCCGCGAAGCGCGGCGCAAGCCCGGTCGAGCGGACCGCCGTCGGCGAGGGGGTGCCGGGCGCGGCCAGCGCCAGCACCTTGGCCGCCACGTCGGCGATCTCGGACGGGTTGCGGTAGTTCACCGTCAGCGTGTGCCGACGGCGCGGCTTGCCCGCCAGCACCTCGTCCATCGCCGCCTGCGCCTCCTGCGGGAACGGCCAGGAGGACTGCGCCGGGTCGCCGACGATGGTCCAGGTCGCCATCCGGGAGCGCCGGCCGATCATCCGCCACTGCATCGGGGTGAGGTCCTGCGCCTCGTCCACGATCACGTGCGCGTACTCGACCCGCTCGACCGGCACCCGGTCGCGCTGCCTGGCCGACCGGTCGGCGTACGTGGTGACCTCCTCCAGGCCGGTCAGCAGGTCGACCGCGTCGACCTCGCGGACCACCCGCCTGGCCGCCTCGCCGAGCAGTAGCTGCAGCTCGTCCACCAGCGCCACGTCGTGCGCCGAGAGCGGGCCCTCACCGCGGTCGGTGAGCTCGTGCCAGGAGGCGGCCAGCAGGCGCGCCTCGTCCGGCGTGACGGCCCGGCGGGCGATCCGGTTGGTGTGCCGGGTCTGCTTGAGGGTGGCCAGCACCCGGCGGGGGGTCAGGGACGGCCACCAGGCGTCCAGGAAGTCCAGGAAGACCGCCTCGTCGGAGACGTACTCGTCGAACGACTCCTTCTCCTCCTGGCGCTGCTCCCTGGCGTAGTGGTCGGACGGACGCGGCTGGTGCCTGATCGCCTCCTGCCAGAGCGCGTCCAGCAGCAGCCTGCGGGCCCGCGGACGGAGCAGGTTCAGCGGCGTGCCGCCGCTGCCGATCACGTTGCCGCGCACCGCCCGGAGCTTGTTGGCGTCCAACCGGAGCGCCTCGCCCCGGGCGAACACCTTCAGCTCGGTCGGCGCGCCCAGCTCCAGCGCGGCCTTGGCCGCCCGGCGCATCAGCGTCACCATCCGGGCCGAGCCCTTCACGTGCGCGGCCTCCGGGGTGTCGTACCGGCCCGCCTCGATGCCGTCCACCAGGCTGCCGACGGCCCGGATCGCGACCTGGCCCTCCTCGCCCAGCGAGGGCAGCACGCCCTCGGTGTACGAGACCAGCAGCGCGGTCGGGCTGACCACCAGGATGCCGCCCGCGTACCGGCGGCGGTCCTGGTAGAGCAGGAAAGCGGCCCGGTGCAGCGCGACCGCGGTCTTCCCGGTGCCGGGGCCGCCGGTCACCAGGGTGGCGCCCGGCGCGGGGGCCCGGATCACCTCGTCCTGCTCGCGCTGGATCGAGGAGACGATGTCGCGCATCGAGTGGCTGCGGGCCCGGCCGAGCGAGGCCATCAGCGCACCGTCGCCGACCACCGCGAGCTCCTGGCCGGCCAGGGTCGGGGTCAGGTCGGGGCGCAGCAGGTCGTCCTCGACCCCGAGCACCTTGCGACCCTTCGACCGGATCACCCGTCGGCGGATCACCCGGCCGGGCTCCAGCGGGGTGGACCGGTAGAACGGCGCGGCGGCCGGTGCCCGCCAGTCGATCACCAGCGGCCCGAACTCGGCGTCGAGCACGCCGAGCCGCCCGATGTGCAGCGTCTCCGCCACCGCCGGGTCGGCCGGATCGAGCGGGGTCTGCGACGGGATGCCGTGCTCCTCCGGCGCATCGGCCTCCTGGAGGTCGATCCGGCCGAACAGGAAGTCCTCGAACTCCGCGTTCAACCGGTGCAGGTGCGCGCCCGCGCGGTACACCTGGGCGTCCCGCTCGGCGAGCGCGCCGGGCGTGCCGACCTGTACGCGCTTGGCGGCGTCCTCCAGGATGTACTCGGCCTCGGCGAGCTTCTCCTCCAGCCGGTGGTACACCGTGTCGAGATGGCGCTGTTCGCCCGCGATCTCGCGGGCGCGGATGGTGTCTGAGTCAGAGCTGCTGTGCATGGCCTCGGGGGGTGCGGCGAAGGACCTCGGAAAAGAGACGGACGGATGATCCTACGCCCGAAGCCCCCCGAAGAACCACCGCCTGTGCCACCAGGGGCTCGGGGCTCCGCTGATGTGCGGCTCCGCCGCGCGGGCGACGCCAACTTTTTTGCAGGTGGCTCAGCCCGCTACGGAGTCAGGGGCCCGGGGCTCCGCTGATGTGCGGCTCCGCCGCGTGGGCGACGCCAACTTTTTTGCAGGTGGCTCAGCCCGCTACGGAGTCAGGGGCTCGGGGAACTGCGACGCCGACCCGTGCAAGGTGACCGTTGCGTAGGTGGTCAGGCACTTTCGTCTGTGACCCGAACGCCAGACCTCCTCGCAGTTCCCCGAGCCCCTGACCGTAGATGCCCGATCGCCTGCCCAGAGCGCAGCCCCGAGCCCCTGGACCCTAGATGTTCGAGCGCTTGCCGAAGGTGTAGCCCCCGAGCACCTGGACCGTGGACCCGGAGCACCTGCCAGAAGCGCGGCCCCCGGCCGGTCAGGCCGTGCCGTACTTCTCGCCCGGGTCGGCGACCGGGTCGAGGGCCAATCGGTACCCCCGTTTGACGACGGTGGCCACCAGCCCGGGGGCGCCCAGCGCGGAGCGCAGCCGCGTCATCGCCGTCTCCACCGCATGCTCGTCGTTCCCGCTCCCCGGCAGCACCCGCAGCAGCTCGGCCCTCGGCACCACCCACCCCGGCCGCCGCGCCAGCGCCCGGAGCAGCGCCATCCCGGCCGGCGGCACCGGCCGCAACTCGCCGTCCACCAGCACCGCCTGGCCCCGCAGTTCGACCGCGTGCCCGGCCACCGAGAGCCGTCGCGCCCGCTCCGGCAGCTGGGCGGTGAGCAACTGGACCATCGCGCCGAGTCGCATCCGCTCCGGCCAGACCGTGGCGACGTCCAGTTCCTCCAGCGGGGCCGCCGTCACCGGGCCGACGCAGACCGGTAGAACGTCCCGGCGCAGCGCGTGCAGCAACTCGGCGGTCAGTCCGCGCTGTTCGGCCCGGTCGAGCAGGCTGATCGCGGCGGGGGCGCTGGTGAAGGTGACCGCGTCCAGGGCGCCCGCGCAGCAGGCGTCCAGCAGTCGGTCCAGCGGGGCCAGGTCGGCGGGCGGCAGCCAGCGGTAGACCGGGACCTCGACCACCTCGGCGCCGGCCGCCGTCAGCGAGTCGACGAAGTCCCGCAGCGGGGCGCCGTGCAGCTGGACCGCGATCCGGCGGCCGTCCACGCCCTGGTCCAGCAGCCGGGCCAGCACCTCGACCGAGGACTCCGACTCGGGCGACCACTCCTCGCGCAGCCCGGCGGCCCGGATCGCCCCCTTGGCCTTGGGGCCGCGCGCGAGCACCACGGCCTTGCCCAGCCGGTCGATCAGGTCGTCGCCGAGGCCCCAGCCCTCGGCTGCCTCAATCCAGCCCCGGAAGCCGATGCCGGTGGTGGCCACCGCGATGTCCGGCGGGTCGGCGACCAACGCCCGGGTGGCGGCGAGCAGTTCGGTGTCGTCGGTGAGCGGCACGATCCGCAGGGCGGGGGCCCGCAGGACGGCGGCACCCCGGCGCTGGAGCAGTGCGGCGAGCTCCTCGGCCCGCCGGGCGGCGGTGATGCCGATGGTGAACCCGGCCAGTGGCGGCACCGGTTCGGCACGGTCGGTGGGGCGACTGCTCGTCAGATCGTCCATGGTTCGCGGTCCTTCGGTGGTGCGCCTTCCGGCTGCGGCGGGCCGGAAGGGGGGTGGACGGGAAATCCTGCCTCCCGGCGGTTCCACGGCGGGGTCGGTCCGATTTCCGGCTCGTTTCGCAGGTCGGACCGGCCGTCCAGGGGCTGGACGGCCGGTCGCGACCGGGTCAGGCCCGGACCAGCGCCGGGTCCGGCACGGTCTCACCTGCGCCGGCCCTCGGACGGCGCAGGTACACCGCCCAGGTGAGCGCGAAGCAGATCCCGTACGCCCCCAGGAAGGAGGCGAAGGCCGGGGTGCCGGTCTTCGCCACCAGGAAGGACTGCCGGAACGCCAGGTTGATGAAGAGTCCGCCGAGCGCACCGACCGCGCCGATCACGCCGACCGCCGCGCCGGACATCCGGCGGGACCAGGCGGCCGCCTGCTCGACCGTGTCGCCGAGTTGGGCGATCCGGTCCTGCGCCTTGGCCTCGAAGATCACCGGGATCATCTTGTAGGTGGAGCCGTTGCCGAGACCGGCGAAGACGAACAGCGCGATGAAGCCGGTCAGGAAGACCGGCAGCGACCTGATCGAGGACGCGTAGGTGACCAGCGCGGCGGCGGCGGCCATCGCGGCGAAGTTCCACAGCGTGATCCGGGCCCCGCCGAGCCGGTCCGCCAGCCGGCCGCCGACCGGTCGGATCAGCGAGCCCAGCAGCGGGCCGACGAAGGTCAGTTGGGCGGCCTGCAGCGGAGTGCGGCCGAACTGGTTCTGCAGCACCAGGCCGAAGGCGAAGCTGAAGCCGATGAAGGAGCCGAAGGTGCCGATGTAGAGCACGGACATCAGCCAGGTGTGCTTCTGCCGGACGATCTCGGCCAGCGCCCCGGTGTCGCTCCGCACCGGCGCCAGGTTGTCCATGAAGAGCGCCGCGCAGGTCGCCGCGATCACGATCAGCGGCAGGTAGATGCCCAGCACCAGTCTCGGGTGGGTGGCCCCGGCCCAGGTGATCACGCCGAGCGCGACCAGCTGGATCACCGGCACCCCGATGTTGCCGCCACCCGCGTTCAGCCCGAGTGCCCAGCCCTTCCGGTGCTGCGGGAAGAAGGCGTTGATGTTGGTCATCGAGGACGCGAAGTTCCCGCCGCCGAGCCCGGTCAGGGCAGCGACCAGCATGAACGTGGTGTACGAGGTGCCGGGGTGCATCACGTAGGCGGCCGCCAGGGTCGGCAGCAGGAGCAGCAGCGCCGAGACGATCGTCCAGTTCCGCCCGCCGAACCGGGCCACCGCGACGGTGTACGGAATCCGGACGAACGCACCGACCAGCGTGGGCACCGCGACCAGGAAGAACTTGCCGGCCGGGTCCACGCCGTACTTCGGGCCCATGAAGAGGACCATCACCGACCAGAGGCTCCAGACCGAGAAGCCGATGTGCTCGGAGATGATCGAGAACAGCAGGTTCCGGTTGGCCACCTGCCGCCCGGTCCGCTCCCAGAAACCGGCGTCCTCCGGTCGCCAGTCCGCTATCCAGCGGCCACCCGCTCTGCCCTGCGCTGCCGTGTCGGTGCCCATCGCGCTCCCCTTGCCTGCCCGGTGCCCTGTACCAACTGACGTTAGGAGACGGTGATTTCGCCCTCGTTGTGGGCTGTGACACTCGAGGAACCGTCCTCTCACCCGACGGACCGTAGCGCTGTGAGGACGAGCCCGGGAAGCACGAAGGCCGCCCTCCGGTGTGGAGGGCGGCCTTCGATACACATGGGGTGGTGGAGATGCCGGGAATCGAACCCGGGTCCAGTGGAGTGGATTCAGGACTTCTCCGAGCGCAGTCCGCTGTGATTTTCTCGGCCCTGGCAGTCACGCGGACAAGCCGCCAACAGGCCCAGTCACTGTTTGGTTTCCCCGCCGACCCCCGTGACCGGGGTGGAAGGTTGAGTTCCCTAAATTATGCCAGGGTCCGGGTCGGGAACTCCCCGGTCTGACACCCGTTCACTTTCGCTTAGGCAGCGAGAGCGAACTGCTGGGCATCGCGCTTAGAGTTGGCGATTATTGTTTTGCGGCAGATGGTTAACGAGATCATTGCCGCGTTCCTCGGCTCGCTTCTCCTGTTTCGACTTCCCCTGTCGAAACCGATCATCCCCATGTTTTGTTGAGAAACAGCTCCCGGTGGGCGGACCCTCCGGTTGGTGCTGCGCCCATACTACGCGCAGCGACCGGCCTGGCCAAGCAGATTAACCCTGCTGGCGGCGGCGGACCGCCGCGACCGCCCGGTCCGTCTCCCGACGGTCCTGCTTCTCGCGCAGGGTCTGCCGCTTGTCGTGCAGCTTCTTGCCGACCGCGAGGGCCAGTTCGAGCTTCACCCGGCCGTCCTTGAAGTACAGCGAGAGCGGCACCAGGGTGTGGCCGGTCTCCTTGGTCTTCGCCTCGATCTTGTGGATCTCCATCCGGTGCAGCAGCAGCTTGCGCTTCCGCCGCGCCGAGTGGTTGGTCCAGGTCCCCTGGGTGTACTCGGGGATGAAGATGTTGTCGATCCACACCTCGTGCCCCTGGACGTAGGCGTAGCCGTCCACCAGGTTGGCCCGTCCCTCGCGGAGCGACTTGACCTCGGTGCCGGTCAGCACCAGACCGCATTCGTACGTGTCGAGGATGGTGTACTCGTGTCGCGCCTTCTTGTTCTGCGCGATCAGCTTCTTTCCGGTTTCTTTAGCCATAGCGCCGATCATTCTCGCATCCCGGCCGGGCCCCCGGCAGCCCCTTTACCTGCGGCCGAGGCCGGAGAGCACGGTGCCGGCCAGTCGGACGGTGTCGGCCGGGGTGGCGCCGGGCGGGCGCGGGACGTCCGGGGTCAGGCCGGTGCCGTCCGGGGAGCGGCCGGCCGGGGTGAAGTAGCGCCCCACCGTCAGTTCGAGGACGGCGCCGTCGGCCAGTCGGCTGGGCTGCTGGACGGTGCCCTTGCCGAAGGTGCGGGACCCGACCAGGACGGCCCGGCTGCGGTCCTGGAGCGCTCCGGCCAGCAGCTCGGCGGCGCTCATGGTGCCGCCGTCGACCAGCACCACCAACGGGGTGACGGTGTCACCGCCGGGCCCGGCGGTGAGCTCGCGCCGCTCGCCGTGTTCGAGGTACGAGCCGACCGGACCGCCGTCCAGGAACAGCGCCGCGGTGGCGGCGGCCTCGTCGACCAGCCCGCCGGAGTTGCCGCGCAGGTCGAGCAGCACCCCGCTCGCCCCCCGGGCGGCCGCCTTGACCTGCCCGGCCACCCCGGCGGTGAAGCCGTGCACCGCGATCCGGACCACCCCGGGCGCCGGGTGGTCCACCGTCACGTCACGGGCCACCAGTTCGGCCCGCTTCAGGGTGAGTTCGCGCTCCTCGCCGCCGGGGCCGCGCAGCGCCAGGGCGACGGTCGAACCGGCCGCGCCGCGCAGCCCGGCCACCACCTCGGTGACCGGCAGCCGGTCGGCGGGGGCGCCGTCGATCCGCAACAGCCGCTCCCCGACCACGATCCCGGCCTGCTCGGCCGGCCCGGCCGGGGTCACCTGGGCCACCGTGGTGACCCCGTCCGACGCCCGGCGGACCGACAGGCCGACACCGTCGTACCGGCCCTGGGTGAGGCCGGTGTACGCCTCGGGGCTGTAGTACGCGGCCCACGGGTCGCCGCCCCCGGCCAGCAGTTGCTCGGCCTGCTGCCGGGAGAGGACGGCCCCGGCCAGCGTCTGACCGTCCAGCACGTCCGCGGAGGTCGTGAGCCGGGCCGCCGCCGGGGGCTCGCTCCACGCGCCGGTCATCGCACCACCGAGCAGCACGGCGCCGAACACCAGCGAGAGCACGGCCCCCTGGCGTACCCCACTGCGCAGTGTCACCGGCATGGCACCGGAGTCTAGGCGCCGTCCTCGACCCGACGTCAGACCTTCAGGTACTTCCGAAGGGTGAAGAACGCCGCGATCGCCGCCATCCCCATGCCGACCACGACCAGCAGCGGGATCACCGACAGCACCGAGGAGAGCCCGATGAAGTGGATGAACTCCACCTTCTTGGCCAGGAAGCCCTGGACGAAGAAGTGCCCGCCCACCAGCAGCCCGGAGGCCAGCGCGGCCCCGAGCAGCGCGGCGAATGCGGCCTCCGCGATGAACGGCATCTGGACGTAGAAGTTCGAGGCACCGACCAGGCGCATGATGCCGGTCTCACGCCGTCGGCTGAACGCGGACACCCGGACGGTGTTCACGATCAGCAGCAGCGCAACGAACAGCATCAACACCATGATCACGAAGGCGGCCGTCTGTAGGCCGTTCAGGAGCCCGAACAGGTTCTCCAGGATCTTCTTCTGGTCCTGGACCGACTTGACGCCCGGCAGGCCCGCGAAGGCGCTCTGCATCACGTCGTACTTGGTCGGGTCGACCAGCTTCACCCGCCAGGACTGCGGCATCGCCTCCGCCCCCACCGCGACGATCAGCGGGTTGTCCGGGTTGAGGTCCTTCCAGTGCTTGAACGCCTCCTGCGAACTCTCGAAGGTGAAGTTCTGCACCAGCGGCATCTTCTCCAGCTTCGACTTCACGTCGGCGATCTGCTGGTCGGTGGCGGCACCGGCGGCACACTGGGCCGACTTGGCGTCGGCCTTGGTGCAGAAGTAGATGCTCACCTCGACCTTGTCGTACCAGAAGTCCTTCATCGAGTTGACCTGGTCACGCACCAGCAGGCTGGCTCCGGCCAGGGCGAGCGACAGCGCAACACTGACCACGACCGCGATGGTCATGGTCAGGTTGCGACGGAGACCGACGCCGATCTCCGACAGAACGAACTGGGCGCGCATGGCTTTGTCTCACTCCAGGGTCATTGCGGGTGGGGCGGGCAGGCGGACGGGGCGTCAGTCGGGCTCAGTGCTGGTAGCCGTAGACGCCACGGGCCTGGTCGCGGACCAGCAGCCCCTTGTCGAGCTCGATCACCCGCTTGCGCATCTGGTCGACGATGGCCTGGTCGTGAGTGGCCATCAGGACCGTGGTGCCGGTGCGGTTGATCCGGTCGAGCAGCTTCATGATGCCGACCGAGTTCTGCGGGTCGAGGTTTCCGGTCGGCTCGTCGGCGATCAGCAGCATCGGACGGTTCACGAAGGCGCGGGCGATCGCCACGCGCTGCTGCTCACCACCGGAGAGCTCGCCGGGCATCCGGTCCTCCTTGCCACCGAGGCCGACCAGGTCGAGCACCTCGGGGACGACCTTGTTGATGGCGCTCTTCGGCTTGCCGATCACCTCGAGGGCGAACGCGACGTTCTGCGCCACCGTCTTGTTCGGCAGCAGCCGGAAGTCCTGGAAGACGGTGCCCAGCTGACGCCGCATGTGCGGCACCTTCCAGTTGGACAGCTTGCCGAGGTCCTTGCCCAGCACGTGCACCTCGCCGACGCTCGGCCGCTCCTCGCGCAGGCAGAGCCGGAGGAAGGTCGACTTGCCCGAGCCGGAGGACCCGACCAGGAAGACGAACTCACCCTTCTCGATCTCCAGCGAGACGTTGTCCAGGGCCGGACGGTTCTGCTTGGGATAGGTTTTGGAGACGTTGTCGAATCTGATCACGGCTGCATCACGGGGGCCATCCTAGGTGGAATGGCGACCGCTTCGGCCGAACTTCCGTGACCCGATCGTTACTTCGGGCCCCGGAGGGCTGGCCGGACGGCACCGTTCCTCGGTCGGTTCCGCTCCCGTGGCAGTCCGGGAGCGGCGGCAGAAGAGGCCGACTGCCGCTTCTCCGGTTTCGGACCATACGCGAAGGGCATCAGGGCTCGCAGGCCCGACCGGCCCGGCGGCCTGAGAATTGGTGGCAAATGTTCTGTTTTGCCCGGATAAATGCGAGCCATGTCACAGCCCGGCCCACGGTTGAGCGGCCGGCCCCCACCACGCACGGGCCGGATCGACCGGAACCTGGCACAGTGGTAGCCAGAGAGCGGCCGTATGGGGCAGCCGAAGGAACCGAAAGCCCTCCCGGCGCGTTGCTGTAAGCAGCAAGGAGGAGATCGCATGACGTGCGACCATCTGGTGTGCGCCAACTGCAACGGCCGCGTGAGTGACGGCCGCTGCCCCGTCTGCCGCGCCAACCGGGCCCGGCTCGAGGGTGAGCAGGGCCCGTTCGCCGCACTGACGCCCGCCACGCTGCTGGCGTTGCTGGTCGGCCTGCTGGCCGTGGCACTGATCGCCCGACAGGCCCTGGCCTGACCGGACCGAAGAACGACGAGAGGGCCCCGGGACGTCGTCCCGGGGCCCTCTCTCCTGTCCGAACCCGCGAAACGCCTTACGCGGCGGCCTCGCGCTGCTTGCGCCAGCGGATGCCCGCCTCGATGAAGCCGTCGATGTCCCCGTCCAGCACGGACTGCGGGTTGCCGACCTCGAACTCCGTCCGGAGGTCCTTGACCATCTGGTACGGGTGCAGGACGTAGGACCGCATCTGGTTGCCCCAGGAGCTGCCGCCGTCCTTGAGCGCGTTCATCGCGGCCTTCTCCTCCTGCCGGCGCAGCTCGAGCAGCTTGGCCTGGAGGACGTTCATCGCCGAGGCCTTGTTCTGGATCTGCGAGCGCTCGTTCTGGCAGGACACCACCGTGCCGGTCGGCAGGTGGGTGATCCGGACGGCCGAGTCGGTGGTGTTGACGCCCTGGCCGCCGGGGCCGGAGGCGCGGTACACGTCGATCCGCAGCTCGCCCTCGTCGATGTCGACGTGGTCGGACTGCTCGACCACGGGGAGCACCTCGACGCCCGCGAACGAGGTCTGCCGGCGGCCCTGGTTGTCGAACGGCGAGATCCGGACCAGGCGGTGGGTGCCCTGCTCGACCGAGAGCGTGCCGTACGCGTACGGCACCTTCACGGTGAAGGTCGCGGACTTGATGCCGGCCTCTTCGGCGTACGAGGTGTCGTAGACCTCGGTCGGGTACCCGTGCCGCTCGGCCCAGCGGAGGTACATCCGCATCAGCTGCTCGGCGAAGTCGGCGGCGTCCACGCCACCGGCCTCGGCCCGGATGTTGACCAGGGCCTCGCGGGAGTCGTACTCGCCGGAGAGCAGGGTGCGGACCTCGAGCTCCTCGACCGCCTTCTGCACCGAGGTGAGCTCGGCCAGTGCCTCGGTGAGGGCGTCCGCGTCGTCCTCGTCCGCCGCCAGCTCGAACAGGATGGAGAGGTCGTTCACCCGGCCGCGCAGGGTCTGCACCTTGCGCAGCTCGCCCTGGAGGAAGGACAGCCGGCTGGTGACCAGCTGCGCGTTGGCCAGGTCGTCCCACAGGTTGGGGGCGGCTGCCTCCTCCTCGAGGACGGCGATGTCGGCCCGGATCTTGTCCAGGTCGAGGACTGCCTCGATGGACCCCATGGTCGTTTCGAGGGACTTGAGCTCTTCGGAAGGATCGACGGCTGCCACGCCACCAGCCTAATGGCTCCGGGCCGCCGACCGTGCATGGGTGTCCGCAGCCGGGTCGGTCGACCACGGAGCGGCGGCGCCGGGCCGGGTGCCGGGGGAGGTCGCGGCGAAGGCCGAGTAGGCGGCCGCCGCCCCGGCCAGCAGCAGCACCACCGCGAGCAGCACCGCGTACAGCCGGCGGCGTCGGACCAGCGCCCGCCGCCCCTTCCGGTGGCCGCTCGCCGGGGCCGCCTCGCGGCGCTGGGCCTGCGACTCGGCCGCGTACGAGGCCAGCTCCTGGGCGGACGGGCGGCGCAGGCTGGTGTGGGTGTCCCGGGTGGAGTCGGGTGAGGGGGTCGGCACCAGCGGGACGGCCGGGCCCCGGCGGCGGCGGTGGGTGCCGGCGCCGGCGTCCACCTCGGCGTAGACCGCCTCGCCCGGGGTGAGCAGTTCCTCGGCCGGGGCCTTGCCCTGCGGCGGGACGTGCGCGGGCAGCCCGGTCAGGTACGGCAGCTGCCCGCGCAGCCGCTCGGCCAGCTCGGCGGCGCGCAGCCGGGAGGCCGGGGCCTTGGCCAGGCACTCGCCGATGATCCGGGACAGCCCCTCGGGGAGCCCGGCGATCGGCGGGACGGTCTCGGTGACGTGCCGCCGCAGCACCGCGCCGGTGTGGCCGCCGCCGAACGGGGTGAAGCCGGTCAGCAGCTCGTACAGCACGGTGGCCAGCGCGTAGATGTCGACGGCGGCGCGCGGCTCCAGCCCCTCGATGATCTCGGGGGCCAGGTAGTCGGGGGTGCCGATGATCCTGGTCGCCCTGGTCCGGCGCGGGGCGTCCACCAGGCGGGCGATGCCGAAGTCGGCGAGCTTGGCGCGCGGGGCGCCGCCGGGCCCGGCCGGGGCGGCCAGGTCGAGCATCACGTTCTCCGGCTTCACGTCCCGGTGGACGATCCCGGCGGCGTGCGCGGCGGCCAGGCCGTCGGCCACGTCCGCGATCACCGAGACGGCGGCCAGCGGGGTCAGCGGGCCGTCCCGGTCCAGCCGGGAGCGCAGGTCGGCGCCCTGCACCAGCTCCATCACCAGGGCCAGGTCGTCGCCGTCCACCACCATGTCGCGGACCCCGACCACCCGGGGGTGGTCCAGGCTCATCAGTGCGGTGCGCTCCTGGATGAACCGCCCCACGAGCACCTGATCGGACGCCAGGTCCTCACGCAGCAGCTTGACTGCCACCGGTCCGTCCGGGCCCTCGCCGAGCCAGACGGTCCCGGCGGACCCCCGCCCGATCACCTGGTGGACGGTGTACCGGCTGCCGATCTTGCGTGCCAATGCTGGTGCTCCGTAGGCGGCGGGAGCGCGCGGTGGTGCTGCGCACTCGGTAGGTCCGTGCTTCAGCCCACCAACCTACGCGCCCGACGGCCGTTCGGGGGACGCCGAACGGCCCTGTGAGCCCTCCGGGGACAGGAAAAATTCTGAAGTGTCGACAAATGCCTATTGCTGACTGCCGGTCAGATCGTTGAACCAGTCCCGGACTCCGCCGAACCAGTCCTGGGTGTTCTGCCACCAGACCGGCAGGTCGGTGAAGTTCCACAGCGCCACGGCGGCCACCGCCAGCACCACCAGGACCATCAGGCAGCCCTTGAGGCAGCCCAGGCCGGGGATGTACATCCGGTTCCGGCTGCGGCGGCGCGGCTCCCGGCCGGGCTCCGGCTCGCGCTGCTGCGGGGCCGGCGGCTCCTGGCGGCGCGGCGGGGCGGGCTCGGGGCGGCGGGCCGGGGTCGGGGCGGGGGCCTGCTGGTACGGCTGCGGCGGCGGGGCCTGCTGGGGGTAGCCCTGCTGCTGGTACCCCTGCGGCGGCTGCTGCGCCTGGTACGGCGGCGGGGCCACCGGCGGGCGGGCGGTGTAGCCGCCGGGCGGCTGCGGGCGCTGCTGCTGGGGGCGCGGCGGCTGCTGCTGCCCCTGCTGCGGGCGGTAGGGCTGGTACGGCTGCGGCGGGGGCGCCTGCT
The DNA here is from genome assembly GCF_044766665.1 of Kitasatospora sp. NPDC101801. Lineage (NCBI taxonomy): Bacteria > Bacillati > Actinomycetota > Actinomycetes > Kitasatosporales > Streptomycetaceae > Kitasatospora > Kitasatospora sp. NPDC101801. The sequence continues at coordinate 24,124 of NZ_JBIWML010000034.1, read as the reverse complement.
GGTACCCCTGCGGCGGACGCTGCTGCTGCGGCCTGGCCTGGTAGGGCTGCGGCGCGACCTGCGGGTCGCCGAAGTCGGCCGGGTCGAAGTAGCTGACCTCGGTCTGCTGGTTGCGGTCCCGGGCGGCCCGGAGCTGGGTCTGCCAGGGGTGCGGCTGCTCCGGTGCGGCGGGGCCGGCGGGCGGGGCGGCCGGCGGCACCGGCGGCAGCACCGACGTCCGGTCGGCGGCGCCCTGAGGGGTCATCAACTGGGTGGCGGCGGCCGCGTCGTACTGCCCCGAGGGCAGCACCTGGGTCGGGTCGGCGCCACCGAAGGCGGAGTCGGCGAACTGGGCCGAGACCGGCACCCCCGGCTCGGTCGGCGCGACGTACGCGGGCGTCGGCCGCGGGTCGGGCACCAGCAGGGCGGCCACCTCGAAGGCCGCCTCGGCCTGGACCGGCGAGGCGTGCACCCCGACCCCGGCCGCGACCACCCGCAGCGCGCGGGCCAGCGCCACCGCGCCGGGCCGCTCGGCCGGGTCCTTGCGCAGGCAGCGCTCGACCACCGTCCAGAGCGGCTCGGGCATGGTGCGCGGGCGCTCCGGGTCCTGCTGGAGGTGCGCCTGGAGGATCGCGATCGGGCTGTCGCCCTGGAACGGCGCCCGGCCGGTGACCAGCTCGTACAGCATGATCCCGGCGCCGTAGACGTCCACCGCGGAGGTCTGCGGGCGGCCGTCGGCGGACTCGGGGGCGACGTACGCGGGGGTGCCGACGAACTCGTGGGTCCGGGTGATGCCCGGGGAGTCGGCCAGCCGGGCGATGCCGAAGTCGGTGAGCATCGGGTGCATCTGCTCGGCACCGTCCACGGTGCTGCTGGCGAGCAGCACGTTGGCCGGCTTGAGGTCGCGGTGCACGATGCCGTCGGCGTGGCTGACCGCCAGCGCGTCGGCGATCTGGGCCATCAGCAGGGATCCGGCGATCGGGCTGAACGGGCCGTTGCCGCGCAGGTAGTGGAACAGGTCGGGACCGTCCACCAGGTCCATCACCAGGGCCAGCAGCTCGCCCTCGACCACCAGGTCGCGGACCCGGACGATGTTCGGGTGGGACAGCCGGAGCAGCACCGAGCGCTCGCGCAGGAAGCGCATCACCACGTCCGGGTCGGCGGCCAGTTCCTCGCGCAGTATCTTGATCGCCACCGGCCGCCCGGGCTCGATCCCGGGCACCACGACGTCCTCGCGCACCCGGGCCCGCCAGACGGTGCCGGTGGCTCCGCGCCCGAGGGCTTCCTCAAGCAGATACTTGCTGCCGACTGGCCGCACCTACGACTCCTCGCGCCGCCGTGTTTTCGGCAACTCTAACGGTGCCCGCTCAGGTTTCCGAGGCGCCCGGACCGCGTCCCGCGAGGGTCGGTCCCACCAGCGGCGGAGCCGAGGTTGACCTGACGGTTCGTCGGCTCCACCATGGCGATCATCGCAAGATCGTCAAATCCGGTGCCGGGCGCGCGGTGTCGGTCCGGGGTGGCAGGATGACAGGCACCACTCTTGTGGCCCAACGGCATCACTGAAGGGGAGTGCGGGGGCGATGCAGATCCGGCTCACTGTCCTCCGACCGCGCAGCGGCCCGGCAGCCGTCGGAACGGCCACCGACGTCCTGGTCACCGCCCCGGTCGGCACGGCGCTCGGCGCAGTCGCGGGGGCGCTCGCAGGCGCCGTGGGCGTGCGCGGCCCGCGGTCCGCCACCCATGTGCACCTGTACGCCGGTGCCGAGCGGATCGACGAGCAGACCCTGCTCGGCCACCCGCCACTGCTGGACGGCGCCGTGCTCTCGCTCAACGAGCCCGACCCGGACGCGGACGAGGACGGCCCGCCCGCCCCCGCCGAGCTCCGGATCACCGGCGGCCCCGACGCGGGCGGCGTGCACCGTCTGCTCGGCGACCGGATCCACGTCGGCCGCTCCAGCGCCGCGGACGTCCCGCTCGACGACCCCGACGTCTCCCGGCTGCACCTCTCGCTCAACCTGGGCGCGGACGGCCGGGTGACGGTCCGCGACCTCAACTCGACCAACGGCACCGGGCTGGACGGCCGGTTCCTCCACGACGAGGCGGTCGAGCTGGCCGACGGCGGGCTGGTCCGGATCGGTGAGTCCACCCTCCAGGTGGTCCGCACCGATCCCCGGGACACCACCGGCTCGCCCGCCCGGACCACACCGGACGGCCAGGGCCGGCTCCAGCTCACCGTCACCCCCTCGCTCCGGCAGGCCACCGCCCCCGAGCCGGAGCCGGCCGCCCCCGAAGCACCGGCCCCCGGCGGCCTGGCCCGGGCCCTGCTGTCCCGCCGCCGGGCCCGCCCCGAGCCGGCCACGCCGAGCCCCGCCCAGCAGCACGCCGCCGTCCGGCTGCGGCAGGCCGCCGCCCAGCGCGAGCGCTGGCCCGACCTGGCCTCCCTGCTGCTCACCGCGCTCGGCCCCGGGCCCCGGCTCTGGGAGCGCGGCCCGGCCCACCCCGACTCGCTCACCCTCCGGCTCGGCACCGCCGACCGGCCCGGCGGCCCCGGCACCACCCCGGGCACCGTGCTGCCCGCCGTGCCGGTCACCGTCGACCTGCAGACCGCCGGCAGCCTCGGCCTGGCCGGCCCCCGGGCCCGGCTGACCTCGCTGGCCCGCGCCGTGCTGGCCCAGCTCGCCGTGCTGCACCCGCCGAGCGCGCTCAGCCTGGTGGTGGTCGGCACCGCCGAGGAGCAGGCCGCCGACTGGTCCTGGTCGTTCTGGCTGCCCCAGCTCCAGCCGACGCACGGTCAGGCCTGCCGCCTGCTGGTCGGGTTCGGGCCCGAGCAGACCGAGGCCAGGCTCACCGAGCTGACCCACGGGCCCGCCGACGGCCTGCCGGGCCCGCCCGCCACCGTGCTGCTGCTGGACGGCACGCCCGGCACCCCCGAGGGCCGGGCCGCGCTGGCCGTCCTGCTGGAGCAGGGCCCCGCCCTCGGCGTCTTCCCGATCTGCCTGGCCGAGCAGGCCGCCGACCTGCCCGCCGGGCTCGGCGCCACCGCCGTGCTCACCGGCGAGGTCGCCACCCAGCTCACCCTGGACCGCCCGCTCGGCGGCGGCGGCCGCGAGCGGGTCGAGGAGATCGCCCTGGACGCGGTCTCCCCCGCCTGGGCCGAACGCCTCGCCCGGGCCCTCGCCCCGCTCACCGAGGCCACCCCGGTGGCCCGCGGCCCGCTGCCCGACCAGCTCCGGCTGCTCGACCTGCTCCGGCTCGACACCGTCACCCCCGCCAAGCTGTCGGCCCGCTGGGCCGCCCTGCCCTCCGGCCCGGGCACCGCCACCGCCCTGCTCGGCACCACCCGGGACGAGCCCTGCCTGATCGACCTCGCCGACCCGGACGAGCCGAACGGCCCGCACGTCCTGGTCGGCGGCGCCCGGGGCACCGGCAAGACCGAGCTGCTCCGTACCCTGGTCGCCTCGCTCGCCGTCTCCGAGCAGCCCGACCGGCTCCGGATCACCATCGTCGAAGGCCGCGGCGCCGCTCCCGACGCCCCGTCCAGCCTGCGCGGCTGCACCGACCTCCCCCAGGTCACCGAGCACATCGACGCCGGGGCCGAGCCCCGCCGGGCGATGCTCGCCGCCGAGACCCTGCTGGACGAACTGGCGCACCGCGAAGCGCTCTTCGGCGATCAGGACTTCACCGGCTGGCACACCGCCCGGGCTCTCGGCTCCCCCGCCCCCGCCCTGGTGACGGCCGGCGGCGGCGCCCCGCCCGGCACCACCGCCCGGGTCACCGCACCCCGCAAGGCACCCGACGTCCTCACCGCCGCCCCCGCCCGGCTGGTCGTGGTGGTCGACGACTTCGACGCCCTGCTCGCCCCCACCTCCCCGGCCGGCCGGCCGCTCGGCCGCGCCCTGGCCGCCGTCGCCGAGCGCGGCGGCCGGCTCGGCATCCACCTGGTGGCCGCCACCGGCTCACCCGAACAGACCGCCGGCACCGAGCTGGACGAGGTCGCCCAGCTCCGGATCGCCCTGCGGACGGCCGACCCAGCCGACTCCGACCAGCTGATCCACCTCGCCGACGCGGCGGCCCTCTCCGAGGACACCCCAGGCCGGGCCTACCTCCGCCGCCCCGACGGCGGGGTGACGGCCTTTCAGTCCGCCCGGGTCAGCGGCCGGATCCCCCGCACCGCCACCCTCCGCCCCACCGTCGTCGCCGTCGACCCCACCCAGCTCGGCGCACCACCGACCCGCCGCCCCGTCCGCGAGCTGGGCAACGGCCCCACCGACCTCGCCCTCCTCGCCAGCGCCCTCCAGCGGGCTGCCGCCCAGCCCTAGGCACACGGTGCACCACCAGGGGCCCGGGGAACTGCTTTCGGCAGACGCTTCGGAAGAATCAGGGGCTCGGGGAACTGCGACGCCGACCCTCGCAAGGTGATCGTCGCGTGGATGGTCAGGCACTTTCGCGGTGACCCGACCGCCAGATCTCCTCGCCCCCGCGGCGGAGCCGCACGTCAGCAGAGCCCCGAGCCCCCGGACCGTAGATCCGTACGCCCTGGAAAGGGAACGCCGCAGGGGCGGTACCCGGGTCGGGTACCGCCCCTGCGGCGTTGCGGTCAGCGCGTGGCGCGGAGCAGCGTCCGGATCACCCGCATCGCGACCGACAGGCTGGACAGCTCGTACTTGTCCGAACCCCTTATGTCGTCGAGCGTGGTCTTGGCCCGGCTCAGCAGGGTGGAGTTGAGCTCCGCCCAGGCCGCGTACCGCTCCTCCGGCGAGGCGCCCTCGGGGCCGCAGGAGAGGATGTCGGCGGTGAGCGCCGCGTGGGCCGCGAACAGGTCCTCGCGGATCGCCGCCCGGGCCATTGAGGACCACCGGTCGGTACGCGGCAGTTCGATGATCCGGTCCAGCAGGTGGGTGATCTGGAGCCGGTCGGCGAGGTCGTAGTAGAGCTCGGCGACCTCGGTGACCTCGGCCGCGTTGCGGTCGGCGACCCCGACGATGTCCAGGGTCGGGAAGGCGGAGGAGAGCCCGGCGATCCGGCCGGCCAGCTCGTCCGGCACGCCGGCCGCGGCCAGCTCCTGCTGGATCGACTCGTACCAAGCCAGGTCCTCGCCGCGGAGCGGCTTGGGCAGGCTGTCCCAGACCTGGTTGACCCGGCCCTGGAAGAACGCGATGTTCTCCGCGATGTCCAGCGGCTGGCGGCGGTTGTTGAGCATCCACCGGGTGGCCCGCTCGACCAGGCGTCGGCTGTGCAGCCGCATCTTGGTCTGCACCCGGGCCGGCACCGCGTTGTCCAGGCCCTCGATCTCGCCCCAGATCCGCTCCAGGCCGAAGACCGCGCGGGCCGCCGCGTGGGTCCGGGCGATCTCCTCCATGGTGGCCCCGGTCTCCTCGCGGAGCCGGAACGCGAAGGTGCAACCGCCGCGGTTGATCGTGTCGTTGACGATCAGGGTGGTGATGATCTCGCGGCGCAGCGGGTGGTTGTCGATCGCCTCGGCGAACTTCGCCCGGAGCGCGGACGGGAAGTACTCGTGCAGCGCGCTGCGGAAGTACGGGTCGTCCGGGAGCTCGGTGGCGAGCAGCTCGTCGGCCAGGGTGATCTTGGTGTAGGCGAGCAGCACCGAGAGCTCGGGCTGCGAGAGCCCGCGCCCGGCCTGCTGGCGCTCGCGGATCTGACGGTCCGTCGGCAGGAACTCGATCGCCCGGTCGAGCTGCCCGCCGGCCTCCAGCCGGTTGATCATCCGGGCGTGCACGTCGACCATCGAGACGGCCTGGGCGACCGCGTTGGCCAGCACCACGTTCTGCGCGTAGTTGTTGCGCAGCACCAGGTGGCCGACCTCGTCGGTCATCTCGGCGAGCAGCTTGTTGCGCTGCTTGACCGTCATGTCGCCGTCGGCGACCACCTGGTTGAGCAGGATCTTGATGTTGACCTCATGGTCCGAGGTGTCCACCCCGGCCGAGTTGTCGATCGCGTCGGTGTTGATCCAGCCGCCGGTGCCCTCGGGGCCGCCGGTCGCCGCGTACTCGATCCGGCCGAGCTGGGTGCAGCCGAGGTTGCCGCCCTCGCCGACCACCCGGGCGCGGACCTGGCCGCCGTTCACCCGGATCGCGTCGTTGGCCTTGTCGCCGACCTCGGCGTTGGTCTCGGCGGTGGCCTTGATGTAGGTGCCGATGCCGCCGTTCCAGAACAGGTCCACCGGGGCCTGCAGGATCGCCTTCATCAGCTCGGCCGGGGTCAGCTTGGTCTCGGTGATGCCGAGCCGCTCGCGGACCTGGGCGGTCAGCTGGATCGACTTGGCGGTCCGCGGGAAGATCCCGCCGCCGGCCGAGATCAGCGACTTGTCGTAGTCGTCCCAGGAGCTGCGCGGGACGTCGAACAGCCGACGGCGCTCGGCGTAGGAGACCGCCGCGTCCGGGTTCGGGTCGAGGAAGATGTGCCGGTGGTCGAAGGCGGCCACCAGCCGGATGTGCTCGCTGAGCAGCATGCCGTTGCCGAACACGTCACCGGACATGTCGCCGATGCCGACCACGGTGAAGTCCTCGGTCTGGGTGTCGACGCCCAGCTCGCGGAAGTTCCGCTTGACGGACTCCCAGGCGCCGCGCGCCGTGATGCCCATGCCCTTGTGGTCGTACCCGGCCGAGCCGCCGGAGGCGAACGCGTCGCCGAGCCAGAAGCCGTAGGACTCGGCCACGCCGTTGGCGATGTCGGAGAAGGTCGCGGTGCCCTTGTCGGCGGCCACCACCAGGTAGGTGTCGTCCTCGTCGTGCCGGACCACGTCCACCGGGTGGACGACGTCGCCGGCCTTCAGGTTGTCGGTGATGTCCAGCAGCGCCGAGATGAAGGTCTTGTACGAGGCGATGCCCTCGGCGAACCAGGCGTCCCGGTCCACCGACGGGTCGGGCAGCTGCTTGGCGACGAAGCCGCCCTTGGCGCCGACCGGCACGATCACGGTGTTCTTGACCATCTGGGCCTTGACCAGGCCGAGGATCTCGGTCCGGAAGTCCTCGCGCCGGTCGGACCAGCGCAGACCGCCGCGGGCGACCTTGCCGAAGCGCAGGTGCACGCCCTCGACCCGGGGCGAGTAGACCCAGATCTCGAAGGCCGGGCGGGGCGCCGGCAGGTCCGGGATGGCCTTCGGGTCGAACTTCATCGACACGTAGGAGTGCCAGTCGCCGTCCGCGGCGCGCTGGAAGAAGTTGGTCCGCAGGGTGGCCTTGATCAGGTGCAGGAAGGAGCGCAGGATGCGGTCCTCGTCCAGCGCGACGACCTCGTCCAGCGCACCGGACAGCTCCTCCAGGATGCCCTCGGTCAGCTCGGCCGAGCCGAGCTGGTGCGCCGGGCTGAGCCGGGCCTCGAAGAGGTTGACCAGCAGCCGGGTGGAGTGGATGTTGTTGCGGAGCGCGTCCTCCATGTAGTCCTGGGAGAAGGTGCTCCCGGCCTGCCGGAGGTACTTGGCGTAGGCGCGCAGCACCACGGCCTGACGCCAGGTCAGCCCGGCGGTGAGGATCAGCTCGTTGAAGCCGTCGTTCTCCGCCTTGCCGGTCCAGGTGGCCGAGAAGGTCTCCTGGAAGCGCTCGCGGGCCTCCTCGGTCAGCGTGGTCGCCTCGCGCAGCCGCAGGCCGAAGTCGTAGACCCAGGCCTTGGTGCCGTCCTCGCGGGTGAGCGCGTACGGCCGCTCGTCCAGCACCTCGACGCCCAGGCGCTGGAGCACCGGGAGCACCTCGGTCAGCGAGATCGGGCCGCCGACCCGGTAGATCTTGAAGCGGCGCTCGTCGTCGCCCGCGCCGACCGGCTGGTAGAGGTTCAGGCGGAAGTCGCCCTCGCCGCTCAGCGATTCGATCTGCTTGAGGTCGGCGACCGCGGTGCGCGGCGGGAAGTCGGCCCGGTAGCCGTCCGGGAAGGCGTTGCCGTAGCGGCGGCCGAGCTCGGCGGCGCGCTCCTCGCCCAGCTCGACGTGCAGCTGGTCGTTGAAGCCGTCCATCCAGAACCGGGCGGCCTCGGCCAGCTTGGCCTCGATCCGCTCGATCTCGGCGTCGGTCAGGCTGGGCAGCTCGCTGCCCTTGGCGACCCGGACCACGAAGTGCAGTCGGGTCAGCACCGACTCGGTGGACCACACCGAGTACTCGATGTTGTCGCCGTTCAGCTCCTGCTTGAGCAGCTCCATCAGGCGGAGCCGGATGCGCGTGGTGTAGCGGTCGCGCGGCAGGTAGATCAGCGCGGAGAAGTAGCGCCCGTACTCGTCCTGACGGAGGAACAGCCGCAGCCGGCGGCGCTCCTGCAGGTAGAGCACGCTGGTGGCGATGGAGAGCAGCTGCTCGGCCGGGGTCTGGAAGATCTCGTCCCGGGGGAAGGTCTCCAGGATCTGCAGCAGGTCGCGGCCGTCGTGGCTCTCGCCGGAGAAGCCCGAACCCGCCAGCACCTCCTGCACCTTGCGGCGGACCACCGGGATCCGGGTGACCGACTCGGTGTACGCGGCGGAGGAGAACAGGCCGAGGAAGCGGCGCTCGCCGATCACGTTGCCCTGGGCGTCGAACTTCTTCACGCCGACGTAGTCCAGGTACGCGGGGCGGTGCACGGTGGACTTGCTGTTGGCCTTGGTGAGGACCAGCAGCTTCTTCTCGTGCGCCTTGGCCCGGACCGGGGCGGTCAGCCGGCCGAACGCCTCGGAGACCGGGTGGTGGTCGGTGTCGTGGCTGAGCGGGTCGGAGCGCAGGATGCCGAGCCCGGTGCCGGGGACGGCCCGCAGCACCTCCTCGCCCTGGTGCTCGGCGAGGTCGTACTCGCGGTACCCGAGGAAGGTGAACTTGTCGTCGGCCAGCCAGCGCATCAGCTCCCAGGCCTCGCCGACCTCCTGCTCGGACAGGTGAGCCGGGGGCACCTCGGCGAGCTCGTCGGCCAGGCGCAGCGCGGAGTCGCGCATCTTGCCCCAGTCCTCGACCACCTCGCGGACGTCGCCCAGCACCCGGCGCAGACCGGTCTCGATCGCGCGCAGGTCCTCGCGGTCGGTCTCCCGGTCGATCTCGATGTGCATCCAGGACTCGACGGTGGCGTCGGCGGGCCACTCGGCGCCGGCCGCCTGGCTGCGCGAGCAGGCGTCCAGGTCGAGGATCTCCAGCAGCTTGCCGGTGATGTCACGGCGCACGGCGAGCTGGGGGTGGATCACCACGTGGATGCCGCGCTCCTGGCGGCTCAGCTCGTTGGTGACCGAGTCGACCAGGAAGGGCATGTCGTCGGTGACCACCTCGACCACGGTGTGGCCGCAGGACCAGCCGTTCTCCTCGACGGTCGGGGTGTGCACCCGGACCTCGGCGGTGCCCTGAGGGCGCTTGAGGCCCAGCCGGTACTGGGAGGCGGCGGCGCCGTAGACGTCGACCGGGTCCCGGTCCACCAGGTCCTCGGGGGCGGTGTGGAGGTAGTAGTGGTGCAGGTACGCGGCCAGAGCGCCGTTGCTCAGACCTTCCCCTGGCGCCGCTCCCCCCACCTGGCTGTTCTCAGCGGCGTGTGCTGCCTTGGTGAGCAGTTCGGCCTTGGCTGCGTCCAGCTTGGTCTGCATGGCTGTTTGGCTCCTGTCGCGCGCCGTTGCGTGACTCGGTGATGGTTCGGGTCCATCGCCGGGTCTGCCCGCAATCCTTCCGCATCCCGGGAAGAAAATCGGTCATGGCACGCATGACGCAACCTCCGTCCGGGTATCACGGAACATTGGCCTGCGGCCGAAACCCGACGACGCCAGTCAGCCTAACCGGATGAAACGAAGGTGTCAGGGGACAGGGAGGAGCAAACCCGTAGGAAGATCGGGCCGTCCTGGACACCTTGTCCAATCAGCACCTCATCCCATGTGCGGATGGCGGTGACCGGTCGGCGGGACGAACGTCTCCTTGATCGACCGGGCCGAGGTCCACCGCAGCAGGTTCTGCGCGGCCCCCGCCTTGTCGTTGGTGCCCGAGGCCCGGCCGCCGCCGAACGGCTGCTGCCCGACCACCGCGCCGGAGGGCTTGTCGTTGACGTAGAAGTTGCCCGCCGCGAACCGCAGCCGCTCGGTCGCCTGCGCGATCGCGTACCGGTCGGTGGCGATCACCGCGCCGGTCAGCCCGTACGGTGCGCCGGTGTCGACCCGCTTCAGCACGTCGTCCCAGCGCGAGTCCTCGTACACGTGCACGGCCAGGATCGGGCCGAAGTACTCCTGGCTGAAGATCTCGTTCCGGTGGTCCGAGCTGACCAGCACGGTCGGCCGGACGAACCAGCCGATCGCGTCGTCGTACTGGCCGCCGGCCGCCAGCTCCACCGTCGGGTCGGCCACCGCCCGGTCGATCGCGGCGGTCACCCGGGCGTACGCCCTGGCGTCGATCAGCGCGCCCATGAAGTTGGACAGGTCGCTCACGTCGCCGACGGTGAGCGCGTCGACCTCGGCCAGGAACTCGTCCTTGATCTTCTGCCAGAGGCTGCGCGGCAGGTAGGCCCGGGACAGCGCCGAGCACTTCTGGCCCTGGTACTCGAAGGCGCCCCGGAGCAGGGCGGTGCGCAGCACGTCCGGGTCGGCCGAGCGGTGCGCGACCAGGAAGTCCTTGCCGCCGGTCTCACCGACGATCCTCGGATAGCTCCGGTAGTTGGCGATGTTGGCGCCGATGGTGCGCCAGAGCGACTGGAAGGTGGCGGTCGAGCCGGTGAAGTGCAGCCCGGCCAGCGCCGGGTCGGCCAGCGCCACCTGGGAGAGCGCCTGGCCGTCGCCGGTCACCAGGTTGATCACCCCCGGCGGCAGGCCGGCCGCCTCCAGCAGCCGCATCAGGTGATGGGCCGCCAGGGTCTGGGTGGGCGCGGGCTTCCACACCACCGTGTTGCCCATCAGCGCGGGCGCGGTCGGCAGGTTGCCCGCGATGGCCGTGAAGTTGAACGGGGTAACCGCGTAGACGAAGCCCTCCAGCGGGCGGTGGTCGGTGCGGTTCCACACCCCCGGCGAGGACCTCGGCTGCTCGGCCAGGATCTGCCGGGCGAAGTGCACGTTGAACCGCCAGAAGTCGACCAGCTCGCAGGGCGCGTCGATCTCCGCCTGCTGGGCGGTCTTGGACTGGCCGAGCATGGTGGCCGCCGCCACCGTCTCCCGCCACGGCCCGGCCAGCAGGTCGGCGGCCCGCAGGAAGACCGCGGCGCGGTCGTCGAAGGACAGCGCCCGCCAGTCGGCCGCCGCCGCCAGCGCGGCGTCCACCGCGAGCCGGGCGTCCTCCCGGGTGGCGTTGCCCAGCAGGCCGAGCTTGGCGGCGTGGTGGTGCGGCTGCACCACGTCGATCCGCTCGCCGGAGCCGAACCGCTGCTCGCCGCCGATGGTCATCGGCAGTGGCAGCTGCTCCGCCGCGACGGCGTCCAGGCTGCGCTCCAGCCGGGCCCGTTCGGGACTGCCGGGGGCGTAGCCGTGCACCGGCTCGTTGACCGGCTCGGGCACCTGGGTGACTGCGTCGATGGGCATGGCTGACTCCCTCTCTTCGGCTCAGCCCCCAGCCTGACCACCCGTCAACCGAATCGGCGCAGCTGACACGCGGTGACCGACGTGGCTCACGCCACGATCCGCCCGGCCAGCTCCACGGCCTCGGCCAGCGAGTCCACCACCGGCACGCCGAGCGGCTCCAGCTTCTCCCGGGTGTGCGAACCGCCGGTGTACAGCACGGCGTGCGCCCCGGCGTTCCGGGCCGCCACCGCATCGTCCGCCGCGTCACCGATCAGCACCGTGTGCGCGGGGTCCGTGCCGAGCGCCACCAGGTGCTGCCGCAGGTACTCGGTCTTACCGGTCCCGTACGACTCGCCGACCCGGCCGTCCACCCGGAGGAAGTGCTGTTCGATCCCCCGGGCCCTGACCTGCGGCACCAGCCGGTGGTGCTCGTGCATGGACAGCAGCGACTGGCTGCGGCCGGCCGTCTGCCACTCCGTCAGCAATGCGGCCGCGCCCTCGGTCAGGCCGCAGGCGTCACTGAGTTCCTGGTAGCGGTCCTGGAAGGCGGCATCCAGCACCAGCCACTCGTCCGTGCTCGGCTCCCGGCCGAGCAGCAGCTCGTAGAACTTCGGTATCGGGAAGCAGTACAGCTCCCGGTACCGCTGCACGGTGATCGGGGCCACCCCGAGGGTCGCGAAGGCCGCGTTGCTGGCCTCGACCACTGCTGCCATGTCGTGCAGCAGGGTGCCGTTCCAGTCCCAGACGATGTGAGTACGCACCCGGGAACGGTACCCGAGGCGCGGGTGGGCAAAAAGATTAGGCCATCTGCAGTCATTCCGTTCATCTTCTTTATTCACGCACGTGCGCTGAGCGGATGAAATATCCGGGGCGCCCCGTCGATTCCGAGGCGTATCCGACTAACGCCAGTCATGAAAGTCGTAGAAATCGTTCCGGGGGTAGTCGAACGGAGCGATGTGAGAATCATGCCGCAGAGGCCGCCCGGCCTCGGGAGACCGACCCCCCGCCGGTGGCGACCGCTGGCCGCGGTGACCGCCTTCGCGATGACCGCCTCGGTCGGCGTCGCGGTGTTCGGACCGGCCTCCCGGGCCGCGACGGGCGACGGAGCGGTGACCGTCCAAGTGGTCCGTGAGGTCAACGCGGACGGCACCTGGAACGGTGCCGCGCTGGAACCGGGCATGAGCGGCGTCACGGTCACCCTGACCGACGACGCGGGCGCGAGAATCAGCGGCACCACGGCCGCCGACGGCACGGTCACCCTGCGGCCGGCCGCCACCGCGCTGACCGGCGGCAAGTACCGGGTCCAGGTGATCAACCCCAAACCCGGCATCCTGTACTCGGCCTTCGCCGCCCGCGACACCTTCACCGCCACGGCGAACCGACTGAGCAGCACCGAGGAGTTCGTCGACCTCTCCGGCGGCAGGAACGTCTCGTACACGACCGCATTCTGGAATCCGGCCGACTACTGCCAGAAGAACGCCCCGCTGGTCACCGCCTGCATCAGGAGCGACACCGAGGCGGCCACGCTGCGGACCCTGGTGCAGTTCCCGTACAACGCGCGCGGTGTCGACAACCAGACCACCGACCTGGCCACCAAGGCACAGACCGGCGCGGTCTACGGGATCGGCTACAGCAGGCAGAAGAAGTGGATCTTCAGCGGCGCACACGCCCACCGGGGCTCCCCGTACGGCCCGTCCGGACAGGGCGCCGTCTACCTCACCGACCAGGCGACCGGCGTCACCACGCTCTTCACCACGGTGCCCTCCGCCGGGACCACGGCGCACGCCTTCGCCACCAACACCGACGTCGGCTTCACCCCCGTGGTGGCCAAGGAGTCACTGGGCGACGTCGAGGTGTCGGAGGACGGCAACGACCTCTACGTGGTCAATCTGGCAGACCGTCAGCTGTACCGCTACGACGCGACCGCGAAGACCTCGACCGCCGCGAAGGCGGTCTACCCGATCCCCGGCCCGACCACCGCCTGCCCGGCGGCCGGCGACTGGCGGCCCTACGGCCTCGGCTTCCAGGACGGTGTGCTCTACGTCGGCGGCGTCTGCTCCGGCGAGTCGACCCAGCTGAAGTCCGACCTGCGCGCGATCGTGCGGACCTTCGACCCGGTGACCGGCGCCTTCGGGTCCGTGGTGATGGACCAGAAGCTGGACTACCCGCGCGACATCTCCTTCGAGTCGGCCATCTGTAAGGGCGCCTCCTGGTATCCCTGGAACGACCAGATCCCCGCCACCCAGGACGGCAAGGCCTGTCCTGCGGGGTACTACGCGAACCCCGAGCCGATTCTCGCCGACATCATCGTGGACACCGACGGCTCACTGATCCTCGGCTTCCGCGACCGCTTCACCGACCAGGTCGGCCACCTGCAGACCATCGCCGTCGGCAGCGGGCTCTACCAGCCGGCCTCGGGCGGCTCGCTGAGCCGGGCCTGCCTCGGCACCGGCAGCACCTTCGTGATGGCCGAGAACGGCGGTTGCGGCGAGACCGGCCGCGGCAACGGCGCCTACTACAACCGGACGTACTGGGAGCACGGCAACGGCCTCTTCGCAGGCAACGCCCTCTCCAAAGTCGAGAGCACCATCGCCAGTTCGGCGGTCGACCCGACCGGGACCATCTTCAGCGGCGGCACCGCGTTCGCCAACCGCGACGGCTCCGAGAGCCCGCGCGACGCCACCCACGGGAACCGGCTGACCACCACCTTCGGCAAGGGCGGCTCGATGGCCGACCTGGAGGTGCTGTGCGACGAGGCACCGCTGCAGATCGGCAACCGGGTCTGGTACGACGTCGACAAGGACGGCATCCAGGACCCGGGCGAGAAGCCGGTGGTGGGTGCCACCGTCCGGCTGTACAACGCGGCCGGTGTGGTGGTCGGCACCATGAGGACCACCGCGCGCGGTGAGTACTACTTCGACGACTCCAACGTCACCGGCGGGCTGAAGCCCCGGACGCAGTACACCATCAAGGTCGACAACGCGGCCGACTACGCCTCCGGCGGCCCGCTGTTCCAATGGATCGTCACCAAGAACGACGCCGGCAGCGACGACACCATCGACAGCGACGGGAAGGTACCGCCCGGCGGGACCTTCCCCGAGTACACGGTCACCACCGGCGGGCCGGGCCAGGACAACCACACCTACGACTTCGGCTACACCCAGCCGGAGGGCCAGGTGTCGGTCCTCAAGCAGTCCAAGGAGAACGCCGCACCGCTGCCCGGCGCGGTCTTCCAACTCTGGCAGGACACCAACGGCACCACCGGGCTCCAGACCACCGGCGCCACCCCGGACACCAAGGTCGGCACGCCCTGCACCACCACGGCCGACGGCAAGTGCACCGCCACGGTCCAACTCGGCACGTACTACTGGCAGGAGACCCAGGCCCCCGACGGCTACCTGCTGCCCACCACGCCCGTCTTCGGACCGCTGACCCTGACCATGGCCAACTACACCCAGGGCGTCAGCACCACCGCCGTCAACGAGCTCGCCACCGGCGCGGTGAGCGTCCTCAAGCAGGACGCCGCTGCCAAACCCCTTGCGGGGGCGGTGTTCCAGCTCTGGCGGGACACCAACGGCACCGCCGGACTCCAGGCCGACGACACCAAGGTCGGCACCCCGTGCACCACGCCCGCCACGGGTGTGTGCACCGCCACCGTGCCGCTCGGCACGTACTACTGGCAGGAGACCCAGGCCCCGGCGGGTTATGTACTCCCCGATCCCGCCGCCTTCGGTCCGGCCGTCCTGACCATGGCCAACCGGACCCAGGGCGTCAGCGTCACCGCCGTCAACCAGCTCGCCACCGGCGCCGTCACCGTGCTGAAGCGGGACGAGACCGGCGGCGCACTGGCGGGCGCGGTGTTCCAGCTCTGGCAGGACACCAACGGCACCGCCGGACTCCAGACCGACGGCGCCACCCCCGACACCAAGGTCGGCACCACCTGCACCACCCCGGCCACCGGGGCCTGCACCGCCACCGTTCCGCTCGGCACGTACTACTGGCAGGAGACCCAGGCCCCCGACGGCTACCTGCTGCCCTCGCCGGCCGCCTTCGGACCGCTCGTCCTGACCATGGCGAACCGCACCCAGGGCGTCAGCGCGACGGCCGTCAACGTCCTGGCCACCGGTGCCGTCACCGTCCTCAAGCAGGACGGCTCTGGCAACGCCCTCGCGGGCGCGGTGTTCCAGCTCTGGCGGGACACCAACGGCACCCCCGGCCTCCAGGCCGACGACACCAAGGTCGGCACCCCGTGCACCACCCCGGCCACGGGTGTGTGCACCGCCACCGTGCCGCTCGGCACCTACTACTGGCAGGAGACCCAGGCGCCCCCGGGCTTCCTGACGCCCAGTCCGGCGGTCTTCGGTCCTGCCGTGCTGACCATGGCCAACCGGATGTTCGGCGTCAGCGTCACGGCGGTCAACCAGCAGATCACGGGCGCGGTCCGGGTCCTCAAGCAGGACACGGCGGGCAACCCGCTCGCGGGTGCGGTGTTCCAGCTCTGGCGGGACACCAACGGCACCGCCGGACTCCAGACCGACGACACCAAGGTCGGCGCCACCTGCACCACGGCGGCGAACGGCTACTGCTCCGTCACGGCGCCGCTGGGGACGTACTACTGGGAGGAGACCCAGGCACCCGCCGGCTACCTGCTCCCCTCGCCGGCCGTCTTCGGACCGCTGACCCTCACCACCGCCAACAACGTGCTGGGCACCAGCGTGACGGCCGTCAACGAGCTCGCGACGGGCGCGGTGAGCGTCCTGAAGCAGAACAGCGCCGCAACTCCCTTGGCAGGCGCGGTCTTCCAGCTCTGGCGGGACACCAACGGCACCGCCGGACTCCAGACCGACGGCGCCACCCCCGACACCGCCGTGGGCACCCCGTGCACCACCCCGGCCACGGGCGTCTGCACCGCCACCGTGCCGCTCGGCACGTACTACTGGCAGGAGACCCAGGCACCCCCGGACCACCTGATGCCCACCCCGGCGGTCTTCGGACCGCTGGTGCTGACGATGGCCAACCGCACCCAGGGCGTCACCACCACCGCCGTCAACGACCTCGCGATGGGCAGCGTCAGCGTGCTCAAGCAGGACCAGAACGGCGCAGCCCTCCCCGGCGCGGTGTTCCAGCTCTGGCAGGACACCAACGGCACCCCCGGCCTCCAGGCCGACGACACCAAGGTCGGCGCCACCTGCACCACCCCGGTGAACGGCACCTGCAGCCGGACGGTCCCCCCGGGCACCTACTACTGGGAGGAGACCCAGGCCCCCGACGGCTACCTGCTCCCCTCCCCGGCCGTCTTCGGACCGCTGACCCTCACCACCGCCAACTACGCGCAGGGCGTGACGGCCACCGCCGTCAACGAACTGGCGACCGGCGCGGTGACCGTGCTCAAGCAGGACGCCACCGGCAAGGCCCTGGCGGGCGCAGTGTTCCAGCTCTGGCAGGACACCAACGGCACCCCCGGCCTCCAGGCCGACGACACCAAGGTCGGCAGCACCTGCACCACCCCCGCCGACGGCCGCTGCTCGACCGTCGTGCCCCTCGGTACGTACTACTGGGAGGAGACCCAGGCGCCGACCGGCTACCTGCTCCCCTCCCCGGCCGCCTTCGGACCGCTCGTCCTGACCATGGCGAACCGCACCCAGGGCGTCAGCACCACCGCCGTCAACGTCCTCGCCACCGGCGCCGTCAGCGTCCTCAAGCAGGACACCACCGGCACCGCGCTGGCGGGAGCCGTCTTCCAACTCTGGCACGAGACCAACGACACCCCGGGCCTCCAGACGGACGGGGCCACCCCTGACACGACGGTGGGGGCGACCTGCACCACCCCGGCCACCGGCCTCTGCTCGACCGTCGTCCCGCTGGGGACGTACTACTGGCAGGAGACCCAAGCCCCGGTCGGATATCTGATGCCCAGTCCGGCGGTCTTCGGACCGGTGGTCCTGACGATGGACAACCGGGTCCAGGGTGTCAGCGTCACCGCCGTCAACGAACTGGCGACCGGCGCGGTGACCGTGCTCAAGCAGGACACCACCGGCAAGGCCCTGGCGGGCGCGGTGTTCCAGCTCTGGCGGGACACCAACGGCACCCCCGGACTCCAAGCGGACGACACCAGCGTCGGCAGCACCTGCACCACCCCGGCCACCGGCCTCTGCTCGGCCACCGTGCCCCTCGGTACGTACTACTGGCAGGAGACCCAGGCGCCCGTCGGGTATCTGATGCCGGATCCGGCCGTCTTCGGACCGCTGGTCCTGACCATGGAGAACCGCACCCAGGGCGTCAGCACCACCGCCGTCAACGTCCTCGCCACCGGCGCCGTCAGCGTCCTCAAGCAGGACGCCGCCACCACCAACGCCCTGGCGGGCGCGGTCTTCCAGCTCTGGCGGGACACCAACGGCACCCCCGGCCTCCAGGCCGACGACACCAAGGTCGGCAGCACCTGCACCACCCCCGCCGACGGCCGCTGCTCGACCGTCGTGCCGCTCGGCACGTACTACTGGGAGGAGACCCAGGCACCGACCGGCTACCTGCTCCCCGGCACGCCCGTCTTCGGACCCCTGGACCTGACCATGGCGAACCGCACCCAAGGCGTCAGCGTCACCGCCGCCAACCAGCTCGCCACCGGCGCCGTCACCGTCCTCAAGCAGGACACCGGCGGCAACCCGCTCGCCGGAGCCGTCTTCCAGCTCTGGCAGGAGACCAACAACACGCCGGGCCTCCAGATCGACGGGGCCGTTCCTGACACTGCGTCAGGCGCGCCCTGCACCACCCCCGCGACGGGCCTCTGCTCGGCCACCGTCCCGCTCGGCACGTACTACTGGCAGGAGACCCAGGCACCCGACGCCTACCTGCTCCCCGGCACGCCCGTCTTCGGACCCCTGGTCCTGACCATGGCGAACCGCACCCAGGGCGTCAGCGTCACCGCCGTCAACGAACTCGCCACCGGCGCGGTGACCCTGCTCAAGCAGGACACCACCGGCAAGGCCCTGGCAGGCGCGGTGTTCCAGCTCTGGCGCGACACCAACGGCACCGCCGGACTCCAGGTCGACGGGGCCACCCCGGACACCAAGGTCGGTACCCCCTGCACCACGCCGGCCGACGGCAAGTGCAGCTCCACCGTCCCCCTGGGGACGTACTACTGGCAGGAGACCCAGGCGCCCGACGGCTACCTGCTGCCCGACCCGGCGGTCTTCGGACCGCTCGTCCTCACCATGGCCAACCGGACCCAGGGGGTCAGCACCACCGCCGTCAACCAGCTCGCCACCGGCGCCGTCAGCATCCTCAAGCAGGACGCCACCACTACCAACCCCCTGGCGGGCGCGGTGTTCCAGCTCTGGCGCGAGACCAACGGCACCGCCGGACTCCAGGCCGACGACACCAAGGTCGGTGCGACCTGCACCACGCCCGCCACGGGTGTGTGCACCGCCACCGTCCCGCTCGGCACGTACTACTGGCAGGAGACCCAGGCACCCGACGGCTACCTGCTGCCCGACCCGGCGGTCTTCGGACCGCTCGTCCTCACCATGGCCAACCGCATCCAGGGGGTCAGCACCACCGCCGTCAACCAGCTCGCCACCGGCGCCGTCAGCATCCTCAAGCAGGACAACACGGGCAACGCCCTGGCGGGCGCGGTCTTCCAGCTCTGGCACGAGACCAACGGCACCCCCGGCCTCCAGGCCGACGACACCAAGGTCGGCACCACCTGCACCACGCCGGCCACCGGCCTCTGCTCGACCGTCGTGCCCCTCGGCACCTACTACTGGGAGGAGACCCAGGCACCCGACGGCTACCTGCTCCCCAACCCGGTCATCTTCGGACCGCTCGTCCTCACGATGGCGAACCGCACCCAGGGCGTCAGCATCACCGCCGTCAACGAACTCGCCATGGGCAGTGTCAGCGTGCTCAAGCGGGACCAGAACGGCACCGCGCTGCCCGGTGCGGTGTTCCAGCTCTGGCGGGACACCAACGGCACCGCCGGACTCCAGGTCGACGGGGCCACCCCGGACACCAAGGTCGACGGGCCGTGCACCACCTCGACGGGCGGGCTGTGCAGCAGGCAGACCACCGTCGGCACGTACTACTGGCAGGAGACCCAGGCCCCCGACGGCTACCTGCTGCCCGACCCGGCCGTCTTCGGACCGCTGACCCTCACCACCGCCAACTACGCCCAGGGGGTCAGCACCACCGCCGCCAACGAGCAGGCGACGGGCGCGGTCACCGTGCTCAAGCAGGACGCCACGGGCAACGCCCTGGCGGGCGCGGTGTTCCAGCTCTGGCACGAGACCAACGGCACCCCCGGCTACCAGACCGACGACACCAAGGTCGGCACCCCGTGCACCACGCCCGCCACGGGTGTGTGCACCGCCACCGTCCCGCTCGGCACCTACTACTGGCAGGAGACCCAGGCACCCGACGGGTACGTCGTACCGACCCCGGCCGTGTTCGGGCCGCTGGTCCTCACCATGGCGAACCGTACCCAGGGCGTCAGCACCACCGCCGTCAACCAGCCCGCCACCGGCGCCGTGACCGTCCTCAAGCAGGACGCCACCACCGCCAACCCGCTGGCCGGAGCCGTCTTCCAGCTCTGGCGCGAGACCAACAGCACCCCGGGCCTCCAGACCGACGGCGCCACCCCCGACACCCAGGTCGGCACACCCTGCACCACGCCGGCCGACGGCAAGTGCAGCGCCACCGTCCCGCTCGGGACGTACCACTGGCAGGAGACCCGGGTTCCCGACGGGTATCTGATGCCCGACCCGGCCGTCTTCGGACCGCTGACCCTGACCATGGCCAACTACACCCAGGGCGTCAGCACCACCGCCGCCAACCAGCTCGCCACCGGCGCCGTGACCGTCCTCAAGCGGAATCCCACGGGCAGTTCGCTCGCGGGCGCGGTGTTCCAGCTCTGGCGCGAGACCAACGGCACCGCCGGCTACCAGACCGACGACACCAAGGTCGGCACCACCTGCACCACCCAGCTCGACGGGCTCTGCTCCGCCACCGTCCCGCTCGGCACCTACTACTGGCAGGAGACCCAGGCCCCGCCCGGCCACCGCCTGCCCCCGGTACCGGTGTTCGGACCGCTCGTCCTCACCATGGCCAACCGGACCCAGGGCGTCAGCGTCACCGCCGTCAACGAACTCGCCCCCGGCGCGGTGACCGTGCTCAAGCAGGACGCCGCCGGCAAGGCCCTGGCGGGCGCGGTGTTCCAGCTCTGGCGCGAGACCAACGGCACCGCCGGCTACCAGGCCGACGACACCAAGGTCGGCGACACCTGCACCACCCCGGCCACCGGCCTCTGCTCGGCCACCGTGCCGCTCGGCACGTACTACTGGCAGGAGATCCAGGCACCCGACGGCTACCTGCTGCCCGACCCGGCCGTCTTCGGACCGCTGGTCCTGAGCATGGCCAACCTGACCGAGGGAGTGAGCGTCACCGTGGTCAACCAGCCCAAGGTGGCCGACCTCCGTCTGGTCAAGCGGAGCGAGCAGGACGGCCGCCCGCTCCAGGGCGCGGTGTTCCGGCTCTGGCGGGAGAGCAACGGCGTCGACGGACTCCAGCGGGACGGGGCCGCCGACCAGGTGGTCGGGGTCGACTGCACGACCGACCGGCAGGGCCTCTGCGCCTTCCCGGCCCTGCTGCTCGGCGTGTACTACCTGGAGGAGACCCGGGCTCCCGACGGGTATCTGCTGCCGGCCGAGACCGTCAGCGGTCCGCACCGGCTCGGCGAGGGTGACGTCGGCAGGACGGTCGAGGTGGTCCGGCTGAACACGCCGAAGCCGCCGACGCCCAGCCCGAGTCCGTCGCCGTCCACGCCCCCGAAGCCGCCGACCCCGCTGCCCTCGACGGGTCTGGCCGTGATGGGTGCCTTCTCGCTCAGCCTGCTGGTGATCTGCGCGGGTGTGCTGCTGCTGACCCTCCGCAGCCACCGCCGGAAGGCGGGTGGCCGAGCCGGGAACTGACGGTCCGAACGGGGCCGGACCGGGCTTGCCCGGTCCGGCCCCTTCCACGTGCGAGCAGCGCCGGCACGGACCCGCCGCCCGGCGCCTGACGAGCCCTCAGCCGACCGTCCAGGGCGTGGCCGGAACCGCCTCGGCCCGCCCACCCGTGAAGTCGACCGTGACCGGACGCTCCAGCCCGGCCACCCGGACCGTCACCCGGCGCAGCCCGCCGTCACCGTCGATCCAGTACGTCAGCGGGGAGTCCCCCGGCTCGGCGGCCGAGCGCGGGCGGGGTCCGGCGAACACGTCGTAGGACCGGGCGTCGATCCGTTCGCTGCGCAGCCAGCGCGGGCCCTGCTCGGCGAGCAGTTGGACGTTGTCCGGCCGGTCGGCGGCCAGCCGCATGACCAGCTGCAGCCCGACGTCGAACGGGTCCGGGCTGAAGGCGCGCGGCGACCAGGCGGCACGTGGCATGGTCGCGGTGACCGACAGGTCGGACGACGCTCCGCCCGGGCCGGTGGCCGGGGCGACGCCGAGGCCCTCTTGGTCCCAGGCGAGCAGACCTGAGTCAGTGCCGGGCGCCCGGTAGCTGCCGACCGCGTGGTGGCTGCGGTAGTCCACCACGCCGTCCACCACCGTGTCGCCGTTCCGGCCCGGCACGGTGATCCGGACCCGGGCCGGGCTCGCCTCGTAGGTGGTGAAGCGGGCCAGCGCGAGCCGCCCGGCCTCGTCCCGGGTGACCGGTCTGGCCGTCGGGCCGTCAGCCGGCCACAGCCAGCCACCGATCCCGGCCACCAGGGCGGCCGTGAGCCCACCCGCCGCCCAACGCATCCGCCGACCGATCATGGCCGCCCTCTCTCCCGCCGGATCGGCCCATCATCCGGGCCGCGCCGCCCCGGACGGCCGACGCCGGACCGGACGTCAGGAAGGATCACCCGCACGGGCGGTCGGCCCCCGACGGGGTGTCAGGCCAGCAGTGCGGGAATCTCCTGGGTCGCGAACCACAGCAGCTCGTGGTCCTCCGCACCGTCCACGGTGAACTGCGCGTCGTCGTCGCCCTGGTCCGCCGCCCCGATCACGGCGGCCGCCGCCGCGATGTCCGCCACCACGTCGGTGTCGGCGACGTCCGCGTGCACCGCCGCCGCCTTCGCCAGCGGCAGCGGGCCCTTCAGCACCACCCGCCCCAACGAGGCCTGGTCCTGGTACTCGTCCCCGACGAACGGCCCCACCCCGGAGTCCGCCACCTCGACGGCCACCACCACCCGGCGCCGCGGCGCCTCCGGGTCGGCGGCCAGCAGCCGCAACGCGGCCTGCGCGGCGCGGTTCAGCGCGACGTACTCCAACTCCTCGATGTCGTCGCTGACATACCACTCCCGCAACGCGGGCGTCACCGCGTACGCCACCGACTGATCCAACGCCCCACCCGGATACACCGCCGCCAGTCCCGCCAGGGTCGTGGGCACGTACACACGCATCGGGAGCACTCCGGGGTTCGTCAGCCGACAGGGCCTCAAACAATACGGGCTCCGTTGATGTGCGGCTCCGCCGCGTGGGCGACGCCGACCTTTAGGCAGGTGCTTCGGGAGAGTCAGGGGCCGTGGACCCGGAGCACCTGCCAAGAGCCGAGCGCCGCTCACCCCACCCGCAGCGCCCGCCCCACCGTGTGCAGCGCCGTCTCCAGCGTCTCCCCCCGGCGGACCGGGTCCATCATGTTGGGCCCCATCGCCGCCAGGTCCGCCAGCGTCGGCGCGAGCAGCTGCACCCGCACCCCCTCCGCCCGCAACTGCCTGGCCTCCCGCATCAACTGACGGGTCACCGCCCGCCGGTACCGGCTGACCAGTTGCACCAGCACCCCCCGCGGGCGGTCCCGCCGCCGCCACTCCCGCAGCGCCGCCAGCGTCCCGGGCTCGGCCGCCCGCCGCCCGTCCGGCCAGGACGGTCGCAGGGCCATCGGCGCCAGCACGTACACCTCGTCCAGCCCCCGCCCCGCCATCAGGTCCGCGTTGGTGGCCGACCAGCAGCCACCGTCGACGTACCGGCTGCCGCCCACCTCGACCGGGGCGAACCAGCCGGGGATCGCGCAGGAGGCCATCACCGCCTGGTCGACCGTCGCCGCCGGTGCGCCGGGGTCGCCGAAGGTCACCCGCCGCCCGGTCCGGTGGTCCACCGCGGCGATCCGCAGGCCCGACCCGTCCGGCCAGCCGTCCCCGGCCAGCCCGCGCACCAGCTCGCCCACCGGGGCGACCGAGCCCCGTCCGGTCGGCACCAGGGCGGAGACCATGGTCAGGAAGGGGTAGTCGCCCGGGTGCCTGACCACGTCCCGCAGCAGGCCCGGTGAGCCGATCCCCGGGCGGGGGCGGGGCGGCAGCGCCCCGCCCAGCACGGTGTCGTAGTCGAAGTCGATGCCCGCCAGCGGGCCGGTGACGATCTCCAGGCCGCGCTGGTGGTCCCGCAGGTCGGCCGTCGGGACGCCGGTCGCCAGCAGGGCGCCCAGGATCGAACCGGCCGAGGTGCCGAGCAGCACGTCGGCCGAGCCGGGGCGCCAGCCGGTCGCCTCCTCCACCGCGCAGAGCGCGCCGATCGTCCAGGCGGCACCGAGCATCCCGCCCCCGCCGAGCACCAGTCCTCGCCGCACCCTGCCCACCTCCACCCTGATCCTGCCGCGGGGGGGCCCCCCCCGGGCCCCCCCCCCCCCGGGGGGCCCCCCCCGGGGCCCCGCGTCCACCGCACACCCCCGGCCGGACGCACCCGGGCCGGGGGGCAAGCGCCCACCCCCCCCCCC
>NZ_JBIWML010000033.1:0-89427 GCF_044766665.1 Kitasatospora sp. NPDC101801 | reverse complement strand
CCATGGTCTGTAGGTCCATGGCCCGACCATCGCCCCAACGGCCATGGTCAGTCAGCTACTTAGCTGAATAGGTCGAGGATCATGACCGAGCCCTGAATCTGCCGCCTGTGACCGTGGGGACTTCACGAGGGCGGTGCCCTGTGACAAGCCGGCGGGAACCAATGCGGCGGACGCCGACCGGGGAGTTGCCCGGCCGGTCGCGACGATCCCTCCGGGCGGTCCAGCACCGCCGGCCCCATACCCGCGCCGGGACCTTGACCCCGGGCCCGCTGCCAGGGCTCTCACCCACCCGGTCCGGCTTCGGTGGCTCGCAGCAGGGCCGTCATCCCGCGGGGCGGCCGCCCGGACCCGCTGAAGGGGGACTACGCAAGCACGGCGCGCGGTGCGTCGGCAGGTCTGACGCACCCTCACCCAGGACGAACGGCCGTGCGGCGACGGGGAACCTGAGCACGGAGAAGGTCGGCCGGCACCTCAACGGTCCGGCACGACGGCCACCGCACCCACGACGCCGGAGTGCACCGGACTGTCACTCGCCCACCGGCTGTCCGAGCACGTCCGCACCGCCCGACCGCCACTGACGGAACGCCATCTCGCCGACCTGGCGGGCGATGTCGGTCCACAGGGCGGCGGGGAGGTCGTGGCCGACGCCCGGGTAGGTCACCAGGCGGGCGCCGTCGATCGCCCGGGCGGTGGCGCGGCCCGCGCTGACCCGCAGGATCGGGTCCTGCTCACCGTGCAGGACCAGAGTGGGTCGGCGTAGCTCCTTGAGCCTGGGGCCGTGCCACTGGGCGCCGATCTGGCGGCTCTGCGCCTTGTTGTCGCGCGGGCCGCTGTCCACGTCGGCCTCGACCCAGGCGCGGGCCGCAGCCTCGTCGAAGGGGTGGCCGGGGGAGGCGATGCCGCGCCAGACGGCGAGGGCGGCCTCGATGTCGCCCTCGCGTCCCTCGGGGAACGTGGTCCGGGCGAGCTTGGCGAGCAGGCCGAAACGCAGGTGGCGCAGGACCCCAAGACCGGAGACGTCGCTGGGCAGGGCCGCCGAGGAGGTGACGCTGAGCACCCGGTCGGGGTGCCGCAGCGCGATCCGCTGGGCGATCGCGCCGCCCAGGGAGTGCCCGAAGACATGGGCTCGCTCCCAGCCGAGTTCGTCCATCACAGCGATGGCGTCGTCGGTCATGTCCTCGGAGGTGTAAGCGTCCCCGCGCTTGGCGAACAGGGCCTTGAAGGGGTTGGTGGTGGCGGTGTCCGGCATCCGGGTCGACTGGCCGGCGTCGCGCTGGTCGTAGCGGGCCACCGCGAACCCGACGTCCGCGAAAGCCCGGCAGAGTCCGGCCGGCCACCAGAACCGGGCGGTGGCCAACCCCATGATCAGCAGCAGCGGTTCGCCTTCGGAGCCCTTCAACTGGTCGAAGGCCACCCGCACGTCGCCGTTGCGCGCATACCGGGTCGGCGTCCACTCCTGCTGCGGCTGCATCTGGGGCATGTCGGCTCTCCTTCATCTACTGCGATCCATGTTCGCAGTTCATGCGGCCTAAGATACTGCATACACCGTTCGCAGAGAAGGAGAGGCCATGACCGAGCCGTCCGCCCACAGCATCTGGCTGCGCCCCGAACGCGCCGGACGTGGCCCGACGCCCGCGTTCGACCGCGACCGCATCGCCGCCGCCGGAATCGCCCTGGCCGACGCCGACGGCCTGCCCGCCGTCACCATGCGGGCCGTGGCGCTCGCTCTCGGGGCCGGGCCGGCCTCCCTCTACCGCTATGTGGCCACCCGCGACGAACTGCTGGAACTGATGATCGACCAGGTCAGCGGCGAGATCTCCTACGCCGGGCTCGGTTCCGGGCACTGGCTCGACGACCTGCTCGCCCTGGCCCGGCAGAGCAGGAGCGTCTACCTCGCGCACCCCTGGCTGCTGGACGCGACCGCCGCGAGGACCCCGGTGGGGCCGCACGCGGTCACCCACCTGGAGCACGCCCTGGCCGCACTGGCCGACGTCGACGTCAGCCCCCGGACCAAGCTGGAGGCCGTCGCGATCCTCCATGCCGTCGTCTCCACCCTGACCCGCGCCGAGCTGGTCCAGCATGTCGCCGGGCAGACCGTCCCGCAGTGGCAGCAGGCCCAGGCGGAATATCTCACCCAGGTCGCCCTGACGGGCCGTCACCCGCACCTCACCGCTGCCCTGACCGGGCAGCCGCCCGAGGCCGAGGACTCATCGGAAGCGCTCTTCGATCGCATCCTCACCCGCGTACTCACCGGGCTCCTCCAGCCCGACGACATCGGAGCGTCCGCTGTGCCCGGTCGCGCGAAGGCAGGGCCACCCCCGGTCGGTCCGGGGTCGACCGCAACCTCCTGACGCCTCACCTGGAGAGTCGTGCCCGAGCTCTCACCTCCAGCGACGCTTCACCCCCTCACGAATGACCATCTGCGGGAGTGGCAGCAGGCAATCCCGGCGGCACCGCGGACGATGCCCTGGCTGTGCCCGAGATCTGACCGGACGCCACACACAACAACGGCGGGAGTCGAGCCCCGAGAGCTTTCCACCGTCGAGCCCGCCGACCATCGCGTCCCATGCGATGTCTGATCAGCCAGAACCCCGACGCTGCTCGCCAAGTGGCGTGTCCGGTCACCGCCCTGGCGAGACCGGGAACCGAGAGGCGGCGGGCCCCCTGGTCCCTCCAGGCCGAGTCACCTGAGCCGGACACGACGGCCGGAGCCCGGCCAGGCGGATGGGAACTACCGGAGACGGGTCGCAGTCCGGACAAGGTCGGCGACGGCCCTGGACCGGCTGTGCGGCGGCCAGGCGATCACGGTGGTGACCTTCGGCGCGTCCAGCACGGGCACGGCGGCGAGGTCACCGGGGAGCTGGGCTCGGCACGACTCCGGCGAGACCGCGCAGGCCCGGCCGAGCGCGACGAGCTGCAACAACTGCGCGTGGTCGCGGACCTGCGGGCCGGGGCCGGGCGGGTAGGTGCCGTCGGGATCGGGCCAGCGTGGCAGGGGCAGGCCGGGCAACTCGGTGATGTCGGCCATGTGCACCTGGGACCGGACGGTGAGCGGATGCCCGGCCGGCAGGACCACCACCTGGCCCTCCGTGCCGAGTTCCTCGGTGTGGAACCCGGCCGTCGAGTCGAACGGCCGGTGCAGCAGCGCCACGTCGGCCCGGCCTTCGCGCAGAAGTCCTGCCTGCTCGGCCGGACCGCACAGGAGGACGTCGACGACGACCGCACCGGGTTCGGCGGCGTACGCGTCCAGCAGTTTCGCCAGCAGATCGCGGGACGCACTGGCCTTCGTGACCAGGACCAGGCCGGGCCGGCCGGTCGGTGGAAGGGCGGCGCGGCGGGTCCGGCGCTCGGCGGCTTCGACCGCGTCGAGGGCCGCCCGGCCCTCGACCAGCAGCACCGAGCCGGCTTCGGTCAGCGTGACGGCGCGGCTGGTCCGCTCCAACAGCGTTGCCCCGAGCCGGCGTTCGAGCTGCTGGATCGCCCGCGACAGCGGCGGCTGGGCGATCCCGAGCCGCTGCGCGGCGCGGCCGAAGTGCAACTCCTCGGCGACAGCGACGAAGTAGCGCAGTTCCCTGGTCTCCATCCGGCCACGGTACTCCGGATCGATACCTGGAAGGTATCGCTGCCCACCCAATCGGTCTTGGACCCCCGCCGGGGTCCGAGCGCAGCATGGTCCCCATGAGCGAACGAACGACTGCGCTGATCACCGGCGCGAACAAGGGAATCGGCTACGAGATCGCCGCCGGCCTGGGCGCCCTCGGCTGGCGCATCGGTGTCGGCGCCCGCGACGAGCACCGTCGCACGGCCGCGGTGGAGAAACTGCGCGCGGCCGGCGTGGACGCCTTCGGCGTACCGCTGGACGTGACCGACGACGCGAGCGCGACAGCGGCCGCACGGCTGATCGAGGATCAGGCCGGGCGCCTCGACGTGCTCGTCAACAACGCCGCCATCACCGGCGGCATGCCCCAGGAGCCCACCCGCGTCGACCCCGCCACCATCCGCACGGTCGTGGAGACCAACGTGATCGGCGTCATCCGCGTCACCAACGCGATGCTGCCGCTGCTGCGCCGTTCTGCCTCGCCGCGGATCGTGAACATGTCCAGCAGCGTCGGCTCCCTCGCCCGGCAGTCAGGGACCGCTGCCGAGCTGACGGCCGGTCCGGTGGCCGCGGCGTACTCGCCGTCGAAGACGTTCCTGAACGCCGTCACCCTCCAGTACGTACGGGAGTTGAGCGGCACCAACATCCTGATCAACGTCGGCTGCCCCGGCTACGTCGCCACCGACCTCAACGGCTTCCGTGGCGTGCGCACCCCCGAACAGGGCGCGGCGATCGCGGTCAAACTCGCGACCCTGCCCGACGACGGCCCCACCGGACAGTTCTTCGACGACGCGGGCGTCGTGCCCTGGTGACGTGCACAACCGCGAAGTGGTGCTCGCTCGCTCTCACGGAGGTGCGGATCTGCCGTGGATCGGACGTCAAGTCCGGTAGCCTGCGGGGAGGTTCGTGGTCGGCGGAGGGGGACATCGTGCTGCGTTCGGCGCTGGTCAGGGGCGGCTGGCTCGGAGTGGTGATGGCGGTGGGGATGGTCGGCTGTGGTGGTGGCGGGAGTACCGCCGCTCCGCCGCCGGTGCCGACAGCGGAGCGGACGGACGGACCCGGGCCGTACCAGCCGCCCCGGGGGCTGTGCGGGCAGCTCGACTTCACCGAGCTCGCCACTGCCGTGGCGACGCTCGACGGGGCGCCGGAGGGCGGGGAGACGGGGGCGAACCCGGCCGAGGCCAGTGGATCGGAGTGCAAACAGTCGCTGAGCGGGGGCGACGTGCACGGCCGGGTGGTGGTCCAGTGCAGTGCCTGGAAGGACACCGCCACCGCGATCCGGATGCATGGCCACTCCCGCACCACCGCGGTCGAGGTCGCGGGCGGGACGCTGACCGAGGAGCCGGGGCTGGGGAGTCAGGCGTTCCGCCTGGTCTCCTCGGAGGCGGGCCCGTGGAAGTCGGATCTGCACCTGGTCGTCCGGGACGGCAACCTCGACTGCGAGCTCAAGACCCAGACCGGGAAGCCGATGGACGCGCTGGGCAAGGACCTCGCGTTCGCCGCCATGGACGCGACGGTGAAGGCTGTGCTGCCGAAGCTGCGGTTGCCACTGCGCCCGTCTCCGAGCGTGTCGTGAACCTCGCGGCCGGGCCCGGGCGGCCTCCGATCGGGCCCGACCCCGGACAGCCTCCGCCTCCACCGGCATGGCCGGGATCAGGCCGCCCGGCTCGGTCCGGCTCGAACTGAACGACCGCTGGATCGCGGAGGTCGGTGAAGGATCTGGCGGCGGTCTAAAGCCGCCATCTCTCACGGTCCACAGGTGGCGGTCCACTCGTCCGGTTGGTCCCAACTCGGTGATGGGGAAGACGAAGTACTGACAGTGGCCACGTTGAACGTGCACGGATTCGCCCTGGCGAACGTGGCCAACCCGGGCGCCGTGGTGGTCGACTGTGCAGATCCGCGGGCCCGGTTACGGGGCCGAGCGACGGCCTGGGCCCTGCACGAGGCCACCGACGATCATGCGCCGCCGTGCTCCGTCCAGGGTGTCGTGTCGGCCCCTACCTCGAACTCCTCCGCACGCCCGACGCGAAGCCGACGCCGGATCGGGTCCATCTCGATCTGCTGCCGTACCCCGACGACGACACGTCAGCGGAGTCGGCCCGGCTGCGGGCCCCCGGTGCCACCGATCGCGACCTCGGCCAGGGCGATGTCCCGTGGACCTGCGTGGCCGACCCCGAGGGCCACGAGTTCTGCGTCCTCGCCCCGCACCACCGGCAAGGGCTGCCACCAGGGCCAACAGCAAAGGCAAGGAGAACGCGCTCCTTGCCACTCCCACCATATAGCGCACCCCGGGGCTTGCCACAAGCCCCCGATCATGTCGCAGAATCGTCGGCCGAAGCCACCACCTGCGGAAATGAGTCTGTTGTTGTCGAGGCATGGAGAGCGTGACGAGGTCGGATCGACCGGGACGCGCCCGGTCGGGGGATTCGACGGAGTCGGCGGCGCCGGTGATTCGATCAGGTACGGCAGGACAACGGAGCGCGGCCGCCTCGGAGGTATCGCAGTGAGTGAGCAGTACGTGCTGGATCTTCAGGAGCTCGACGCCACGCGGGTCGCGGACGTCGGCGGCAAGGCCGCGCACCTGGGCGAGCTGTCGCGGATCGAGGGCATCAGGGTGCCGGACGGCTTCTGCGTGACCACGGACGCCTTCCGGCGGGTCATGGCGGACGCACCGGCGATCGACGACCTGCTCGACGAGTTGGCACGCCTCGGCCCGGACGACCGGGAGGCGGTCCGGGCGCTCGGTGCGCGGATCCGGCGGACCGTCGAGGAGACCGTCGTCCCAGACGAGCTCGCGGCGGCGGTCACCGCCGCACTCGTCCGGTTCGGCGCGCAGGGTGCCTACGCCGTCCGGTCCAGCGCGACGGCGGAGGACCTGCCGACGGCCTCCTTCGCCGGCCAGCAGGACACCTACCTGAACGTCGTGGGGCCGGCGGAGATCCTCCGGCACGTCAGCCGGTGCTGGGCCTCGCTGTTCACCGAGCGGGCCGTGACCTACCGTCAGCGCGGCGGGATCGACCACCGTACGGTCCGGATGGCCGTGGTCGTGCAGCGGATGGTCCTCCCGCAGGCGTCCGGCGTCCTGTTCACGGCCGACCCCGTCACGGGCCACCGGAAGGTCGCCACCGTGGACGCCGGTTTCGGCC
Organism: Kitasatospora sp. NPDC101801; assembly: GCF_044766665.1. Taxonomy (NCBI): domain Bacteria; kingdom Bacillati; phylum Actinomycetota; class Actinomycetes; order Kitasatosporales; family Streptomycetaceae; genus Kitasatospora; species Kitasatospora sp. NPDC101801. The sequence continues at coordinate 82,683 of NZ_JBIWML010000033.1, read as the reverse complement.
TGGGCGAGGCGCTGGTCTCCGGCCTGGTGAACCCGGACGTCTTCAAGGTGCGGGGCGGCGAGGTCGTCGACCGGGCGATCGCCGCCAAGCGAATCGCCGTTCAGCCGCTGCCGGGCGGCGGTACGCGGGAGGTGGCGATCGGCCCGGAGCAGCAGGAGCAGCCCGCGCTGACGGATGCTCAGGCCGTCCGGCTGGTGGAGCTCGGGCGGCGGATCGAGGCACACTTCGGCCACCCGCAGGACATCGAGTGGTGCCTGGCCGACGACGACTTCCGGATCGTCCAGAGCCGGCCGATCACCACGCTGTTCCCGGTCCCCCGGAGCGACGACCGGGAGCACCACGTCTACGTGTCCGTCGGGCACGGGCAGATGATGACCGACCCCATGAAGCCGCTGGGGCTCTCGATGTGGCAGTTGACCGCCATGGTGCCGATGCACGAGGCCGGCGGGCGGCTGTTCGTCGACGTCGCCCCGCGACTGGCCTCGCCGGTGAGCCGGGCCGGCCTCCTGGAGGTCCTGGGGCGGGGAGATCCGCTGGTCAGGGACGCTCTGGAGACCGTCCTCGAACACGGCGACCTCGTACCGTCGCTCCCGGACCCGAGCCCCGGTGGGGACCCGGCCGACCCCCCGGCCGACCACCCGTCCGACGAGTCCGAGCAGGACCCGGCCCGGACCGACCCGGCCGTCGTCGCCGAGCTGATCGAGCGCAGCCGGGCCTCGGTCGCCGCCCTGGAACGCGGCATCCGCAGCAAGACCGGCCCGGCCCTGTTCGACTTCCTGTTGGAAGCCTTCGAGGAGCACAAGCGCGTGCTCAGCGATCCGCTGAACATCCAGGCCGTCATGACCGCGATGGAGGCCACCTGGTGGCTCAACGACAAGCTGCAGGAGTGGCTCGGCGAGAAGAGCGCGGCTGACACGCTCACGCTGTCCGCCCCCGACAACATCACCTCGGAGATGGGGCTGGAGCTGCTCGACGTCGCGGACGTGATCCGCCCCCACCCGGAGGTGGTGGCGTTCCTGCAGGGCGTCCAAGACGACGGCTTCCTGGACGAGCTGCCGAAGCTGGCGGGCGGGACCGAGGCGCGTGCCGCCATCAAGGCGTACCTCGACCGCTACGGCATGCGCTGCGCGGGTGAGATCGACATCACCAGGCCCCGATGGCGCGAGCGCCCCGGCACGCTCGTGCCGGCGATCCTCGACAACGTCCGGAACTTCGAACCGGGCGCTGCGGAGCGGCGGTTCGAGCAGGGGCGGCAGAAGGCGCAGCAGAAGGAACAGGACGTGCTGGCCCGCCTGCGGGCCCTGCCGGACGGGGACCGGAAGGCCGACCGGACCAAGCGGATGATCGACCAGGTGCGGGCCTTCATCGGGTACCGGGAGTACCCGAAGTACGGCATCATCAGCCGCTACTTCGTCTACAAGCAGGCCCTGTTGGCGGAGGCCGGCCGACTCGTGCAGGCCGGGGTGCTGACCGAGCGGGAGGACGTCTTCCACCTCACCTTCCAGGAGTTCCACGACCTCGTGCGTTCACGGCAGTTGGACGACGGGCTGATCGAGCGGCGCGAGGAGGCGTTCCGCTCCTGCCACGCGCTCACCCCGCCCCGGGTGCTGACCTCCGACGGCGAGGCCCTCAGCGGGGCGTACCGGCGGGACGACGTGCCGGACGGCGCGCTGGTCGGCCTACCGGTCTCCGCCGGGACGGTCGAGGGGCGGGCCCGCGTCGTCCTGGACATGGCGGCGGCAGATCTCGAAGCGGGCGACATCCTGGTCACCACCTTCACGGACCCCAGCTGGTCACCGCTGTTCGTCGGCATCGCGGGCCTGGTGACGGAGGTCGGCGGCCTGATGACCCACGGCGCGGTGATCGCCCGGGAGTACGGCCTGCCGACCGTCGTGGGCGTGCAGCAGGCCACCCGGCTGATCCGGGACGGGCAGCGGATCCGGGTGCACGGGACCGACGGGTACGTCGAGCTGCTGCCCTGACCGGTCGGTACCCGTGGTCGGGCCGCCCGGCAGCTCGAAAGCAGGCACGCCTTCGGCGGCCGGACGGCCCGACCATCACTGCGCCACGCTCCCGCGCCGGCCGGCACCGAGCGGGCCGACTGCCTCGGGGCCGGGTCGTCAGACTCCGAGGTCGGTCGCGCGACAGGTGGGGTGTTGCCCCGTGGCGGCCGTTACAGGTCCATGCGGGTGATCGTGATTCAGACCACGGTCCGCAGGCAACTCGTTCTCGGGGCGGTGGTCAGGCCGCCTCCGTCGGGCACGGCCTGACGCCGGATCAGGACGCCGGGTGGTGGTCGGGCACGGCGTTGAGCTCGATGCCGTGCTCCAGCAGGGCTTTCAGGGCGCACAGCGCTGTGGTGAATCCCCCGACGGTGTCGTTCACCCAGCGGACGGCGGCCTCCGCCGAGCCCTGGAATCCGGTCTCCGCGACCTCGACGAAGGTGGCCCCGGCCGCGTGCGGGGTGAACCGCAGCTCGACGGTGGTCGGCTGCTCGTAGGTGCCCCACGCGAACCGGATCAGCCGCCCCTCCTGCACCTCCTCGACCCGCACGTCGACGGCGGCGCCGTAGGTCTCCCACTCCCAGCGCAGCTCGGCCCCCGCGACCATCGGCCCGCTGCTCCCGCTGTACCAGAACCGGGTGGTCACGGCCGGGTCGGCGAAGGCACGGAACACCTCCTCGGCGGGCTTGCGCACGATCATGCAGGCGTACGCGGCGGGGGCCGGCGCGGGGACGGGGTTCTCCATGGGCACGATCATGCACCGCCGGCACCACGACAGCCACGGCGTTGGCCCGGTCGGACCCACGGGTGGAGACGGCGCTCCCGGGCGGCTCGCTGTGATGGGCTGGCCTTCCGTGCCCGAAGCGAAGCCCAGGAGCAGCCGTGTCCCGAACGCCGCAGGAGATCTTCCAGAGCTACGTCCACGCTGGGACCCTCTCCCGGAACGCCGACGCCCTTGCCGAGAGCTTCACCCCGGACGGTGTCCTGGAGGCGCCGCTGCTGCCTGCCGGCGGCCGCTTTCCCCGCCGGATGGCGGGCCGCGAGGAGATCCGCCGCGCGATGGCGGCGTACTACGAACGCCAGCCGAAGGACGGCCCCGTCCCGAACCTCGAGAAGACCGGCTACGTGCTGCACACCACCGCCGATCCCGACGTGTTCATCGCCGAGATCGACACCGTCTTCGACGGAGCCGACGGCGGGGAGGACGTGACCGTCTCGCTGGTGCAGATCTTCCGGGTCCGGGACGGGAAGATCGCTCGGCTGCGCGACTACTTCGCGCCCGAGCTGCTCGGCTGAGGGAGCCCACCGGACAGCCGCCGTCCGCGCTTGACCTCAAGCGGACTTCACCTTCTACCGTGGGGAGCCGGCGGCAACGGGACGGAGACGGTGATGGCACTGACCGAGCAGGAGCGGGCGTACCTGGCGGGGCAGCCGGTCGGGCGGCTGGCGACGGTGGGGCCGGACGGGGGGCCGCAGGTGCGGCCGGTGTCGTTCCGGCTCAACCCGGACGGGACGGTGGACATCGGGGGGCCGAAGCTCAGCGAGAGCCGCAAGTACCGCAATCTGCAAGCGAATCCGCAGGTGTCGTTCGTGGTGGACGACTTCGCCCCAGCGGACGACCCGGTGGCGCCGGGGTGGGGGCGCGGGGTGGAACTGCGGGGCCGGGCCGAGCTGTTGACGGGGGTGGCGCCGCCCCAGGCGGCCGGGTTCTTCAGTGCCGAGGTGATCCGGATCCATCCGAAGCGGGTCATCAGCTGGAACCTGGCGCACCGGGGCAACACCTCCCGCGACGTCGACGGGTCCGCGTCCTGAGCAGCGCCCGCGAACGCGTCAGCGGGTCTGCTCTGCCAGCTCGTTGACGATCCGCTCGCACAGCTCGTGGGTGCGCAGCGCGTCCCGGGCCGACAGCACCTTGCCCGCCCGGACGGCGTCCAGGAAGCCGACCACCACCTGCTCGATGCCGCGCTGCCTGGCCACCGACACCCAGTCGCCCCGGCGCCGTACGGTGGGCTGGCCCCGGTGGTCGATCACCTCGGCCAGGTTGTGCACGGCCCGCTTGGAGTCGCCGCCGGAGACCTCGAGGATCTCCTCGGTGGAGCCGGAGAGCCGGTTCATGATGCCGAGTGCGGTGAAGCCGTCGCCCGCCAGGGTCAGCACCACGTGCTCGACCAGGCCGTCCCGGATCCGGGACCGGACGTCGACGTGCTCGATCTCGCCGGGGGCCAGGAACAGCAACGTGTCCACCACGTGGATGAAGTCGTCGTAGACCAGGGTGCGGGCGGCCTCCGGCAGGCCCTCCCGGTTCTTCTGCAGCACGATCAGGTCGCGCGGCCGCTCCCTGGCCATCAGGTAGCCCGGGGCGTGCCGCCGGTTGAACCCGACCATCAGCGAACGGTTCTGACGCTCGGCCAGGTCGACCAGTCGGCGGGCGCCGTCCAGGTGGTAGTCGAGCGGCTTGTCGACGTAGACGTCGACGCCCGCTTCCAGCAGCGCGGTGACGATCGGCACGTGCTGGTCCGTGGTGGCGTGCACGAAGGCGGCCCGCAGCCCGCTGTCGATCAGCTCGCCGAGGTCACCGTAGCGCTGGGTGATCCGGTAGCTGTCGCCGATCCGGTCCAGCTTGGCCCGGTCCCGGGTCATCAGCCGCAGGTCCAGGCCGGGCAGCGCGGCGAGCACCGGCAGGTACGCCTTCTGGGCGATGTCGCCGAGGCCGATCACCCCGACCGGAATCGGCTCGGTCGCAAGGTCCGGGACGTGCTCGCTCATCGGGGTGCTCCAACCGTTCGTCCAGCGGCGGCGCCACGCCGTCGTGGTGCCCGGCCACGCTCAGCAGCATATGCCAGAACGGGTACTGATCAGTCAGGACGAGCACCGGGCGGTCCCCTTGACCGGGGCGGGGCGGCGCCGGGGCCTCACTCCACCGCGAGCGGCGCGGCGGCCGAGGTCAGCGCCGCCAGCACCGGACGGATCAGCGGGTGCCGGTCCGCCCCGGTCCGGACCGCCGCGAACACCTTCCGGGTGGCCAGCGCGCTGTCCACCGGCCGGACCGCCACCGCCGCCAGGTCGGTCCCGCGCAGGGCCGAGCGCGGCACCAGGGCGACCCCGGCGCCGGCCGAGGCGAGGGCGACCACCGCGCGGAAGTCGTCCGAGGAGTGCACCAGCCGGGGCTGGAAGCCCGCGTACTCGCAGGCCAGCAGCACCACGTCGTGGCACGGGTTGCCGGGGTAGGGGCCGATCCACGGTTCGGTGGCCAGCTCGGCCACCGCGATCGGCCCGGCGCCCGCGGCCAGCGGGTGGCCGAGCGGCAGCACCGCGTCGAACGGCTCGGCGTACAGCGCCACCCGGGTCAGCCGTTGGTCGTCGGCCCGGGGAGCGCCCCGGTACTCCACCGCCACCGCCAGATCCGCCCGGCCGTCCAGCACCATCGGGACGCTGGCGTCCCCTTCGGCGTCCAGCACCCGGAGCCGTACGCCCGGGGCGGTCCCGGCCAGCACACCGATCGCCGGGGCCAGCACCAGCGCGATCCCGGTGGCGAACGCCGCCACCGTCACCTCGCCCGCGACGCCCTCCCGGTACGCGGCGAGGTCGGCCTCGGCACGCTCCAGCTGGGCCAGCACCAGGTCGGCGTGCAGCAGCAGGATCTCGCCCGCCGCGGTCAGCCGGACCCCTCTCCCCTCCCGCGCGAGCAGCTCGTGGCCGGTCTCCTGCTCCAGCGCGGCGAGCTGCTGGGAGACGGCCGACGGGGTCAGGTAGAGCGCGGCGGCGGCGGCCGTCACCGTCCGGTGGTCGGCCACGGCCCGCAGGGTCCGCAACCGTCTTGCATCGATCACGCCCCCTATTCTGCCAGCGCGCCGACCACAGCCGGAAACCCGAATGCCTCCGGCCGGCCGGTCCACCGCCCCGGTCGGAATCCGGCCACCCCCCGGAGCGGCTGACCGAAAGCCGTCCCTCCCCAGCTGTCCCGCGCCGTAACGGAGTTGTACCAGGACGCCCACGGCCGTTCCGTTGTCGGCCCCGACTACTACGCTACGAATGACGACACACCGTCAGAACGCGGCCGTTCGGAGCGGGGGCCGGGGGCCGTCCACGCACCGACCGGCCGAGGGTCCGCCCCGCCGGTACCGGACACGCCCCCACAGCGGGCCAAGGTCCGGTAGTGGTAACCGAGTTCCGTGTGTATCGTCGCGTTCTGCGATCACGGGCCGACCACCAGCAGCTGGGGGGCAGCAGCAATGGCACTGGAGCTACCTTCGGAATTGACGTTCGTACTGAAACTCCTCGGGGTCGACTGGCCCCAGGCGAATGAGGACGAGCTGACCAGACTGGCCGACCAGCTGACCAAGCTGGCCTCGGCCATCGACTCCACCCAGATGGCGGCCGACAAGGCGCTCGCCAAGCTCGGTGAGGTCTACCACGGCGAGTCCGCCGACAAGCTGGCCGAGCTGTGGGGGACGATCTCCAAGTACTCCGGCATGGTGGTGGAGGTGCTGGGCACCGCCGCCACCGCGATCAAGGCCGCGGCCCTGGTCATCCAGATATGCAAGGGCCAGGCGCTGGTCCAACTGATCAACATCCAGGCCCAGTTGGCGGCTTCCTCGGCCACCTTCGGGCTGAGCACGCCCGCCATCATCGCGGCCGGCCGGGAGATCATGACCCGGATCCTGGACGAGGCGGTCTCCCGGCTCGCCCACGAGCTGGCCAAGCCGATCGCCGACCTGGCGGACACCGTGATCGCCAAGGTCCTCGGCAGCGGTTCCGGGAGCGGCGGTGCGGGCCAGGGCTTCGGCGTCGACGTGGCGGCGATGGCCCAGTGCGCGCTGGACATCCGCAAGCACTCCGACGACGTGGACAGTGCGGGCAGCTCGTTCCGCAACGTGGTCGACAGCCTGGACGTCGGCAAGCCCGGTGACGCGTTCGGCAAGCTGGCCATCGCGGTCGCAGAGGAGGTCGCCAAGAGCGTCGGCACCGAGGTGCTGAACCGGATCCTCAACTCGTTCCGCGGCACCGCCGACAAGATGGACACGGTGGTCCGCAACCTGTCCGAGAACGAGGACACCCACACCCAGCAGATGAACGGCGGCCTGTCGCTGCTGAGCACCTCGTTCGGCAAGGGCCCGACCGGCCCCACCCAACTCACGGGTGGAGCCGGCGGCAGGACCGGCGGCGGGGCTCAGCTCGACCCCGGCCTGTCGGCCTTCGACGCGCTACGCCCCAAGCTCGGCGGCATCGGCGGCGGTGGCGGCGGCAAGCTCGGTGGCAAGCTCGGTGCGGGCGGCCACGAAAGCTTCGACAGCGCGCTCAACGTCCTCGGTGGAGTGCGCGGCGGAAAGCTGAACCCGAATTCGGGCCTGCCCGTGGGGAACCACGGGGAAGGAGAAGCCGATCACGTAAACCCCGCGGTCCAGCAGCAGTTCAGCCAGCCGACCAGCCTGGGCCGCGTCACCAACCATAACGGGGGCAATGGGGTGCTCGCCCGGAAGGATGTCGAATCCGGCGGCGGTCATCCGGGTCCGGAACAGAGCCGTGTTGGCGGCCAGCCGGTCTCGCAGGTTCCCGGAATGCTCAATCAGGTCCAGCACGGTCAGGGAGGCGGCGGCAATCACGGGGGCCAGGGAGTTGGAGAAAAGGTACGGGCGGCTGCGCTGGCGCAGCAGCGCAACAATCTCCGCTCGCGCCGCGACGTACCCCCCGGAAGCCCCACCGAGCGCCTTGCCGAGGGTCCCGGTGATGATGTCGACGCGGTCCATGACCCCGTGGAGTTCGGGAGTGCCGCGCCCGCCTTCGCCGATGAAGCCGACAGCATGTGAGTCGTCGACCATGACCATCGCGTCGTAGCGCTCGGCGAGGTCGCAGATCTCCCGGAGCGGGGCGATGTAGCCGTCCATGGAGAAGACGCCGTCGGTGACGATGAGCCGGCGGCGGGCGTCCTGGCTGTCCTGGAGCTGCTTCTCCAGGTCGGCCAGGTCGCGGTTGGCGTAGCGGTACCGGCGGGCCTTGCAGAGCCGGATGCCGTCGATGATCGAGGCGTGGTTGAGCGCGTCCGAGATGACCGCGTCGCGGTCGTCCAGCAGGGTCTCGAAGACGCCGCCGTTGGCGTCGAAGCAGGAGGAGTACAGGATGGTGTCCTCCTGGCCGAGGAAGCCCGAGAGGCGCTCCTCCAGCTGCTTGTGGACGTCCTGGGTGCCGCAGATGAAGCGCACCGAGGCCATGCCGTAGCCCCAGCGGTCCAGCGCCTCCTTGGCCGAGGCGAGCACCGCGGGGTGGTCGGCCAGGCCGAGGTAGTTGTTGGCGCAGAAGTTCAGCACCTCCCCGCCGCCGGTCACCGTGACGGCGGCGTTCTGCGGGCTGCCGATGACCCGCTCCGGCTTGAACAGACCGGCCTCGCGGATCTCGGTCAGGGTCGCGGCGAGGTCGTCGCGGACGTTGTCGAACACAGGGGCTCCTACCTGAGGGAGGGTCAGATGGTCCAGTCGAGGATGATCTTGCCGCAGCGGCCGCCGGCGGCCTCGTCGAAGGCGGCCTCGAAGTCGGCTGCGGCGTACCGGCCGGTGATCACCGGGCTGAGGTCGAGACCGCCCTCCAGCAGCACCGACATCGCGTACCAGGTCTCGAACATCTCCCGGCCGTAGATGCCCTTGATGGTGATCATCGACGTGACGATCGAGGCCCAGTCCACCGCGAACTGCTCGGCGGGCAGGCCGAGCATGGCGATCTTGCCGCCGTGCGTCATGTTGGCGATCATCGACTGCATCGCCTCGGGGCGGCCGGACATCTCCAGGCCGACGTCGAAGCCCTCCCGCATGCCGAGCTTGCGCTGGCCCTCCTCGATGGAGGTCTCGGCGACGTTCAGCGCGAGCGTGACGCCGACCTCGCGGGCCAGGTCCAGGCGGTACGGCGAGACGTCGGTGATCACCACGTTCCGGGCGCCGGCGTGCTTGGCGACGGCGGCGGCCATGATGCCGATCGGGCCCGCGCCGGTGATCAGCACGTCCTCGCCGACCAGCGGGAAGGAGAGCGCGGTGTGCACGGCGTTGCCGAACGGGTCGAAGATCGCGGCCACGTCCAGGTCGACCGGCACCCGGTGCACCCAGACGTTGGAGGCGGGCAGCGCGACGTACTCGGCGAACGCGCCGTCCCGGCCGACGCCCAGGCCGATCGTGTTGCGGCACAGGTGGCGGCGCCCGGCCAGACAGTTCCGGCACTTGCCGCAGACCAGGTGGCCCTCGCCGCTGACCAGGTCGCCGACGTTGACGTCGGTCACCCCGGCGCCGATCTCGGCCACCTCGCCGACGAACTCGTGACCGAGCGTCAGCGGCGTGCGAATGCTCTGCTGGGCCCAGCCGTCCCAGTTCCGGATGTGCAGGTCGGTGCCGCAGATCCCGGTCCGGAGCACCTTGATCAGCACCTCGGCGGGGCCGATCACGGGCTTGGGGACGTCCATCAGCCAGAGTCCCGGCTCGGCCTTCTGCTTGACGAGTGCCTTCACGGCGACTGCTCCTGACGCACGGTGGGACGGTCTGGGCTGCCGACGGCCTGCTCCGGATCTTCACCGGGGCCGCACGGCACTGTGCAATCTGCCTGCTGGGCGCGGCTGCGGTCCATCGAGGAATTCTTAACGGCCGCCACAGTTCGGCTTCACGATCGTCCCCGAGCCCATGCCCGGCGTCCCGCCGACGCTCCGTCAGTTCCGCTGGAACGTGCGGAAGGTGCCCTCTATCAGATTCGGGCATATGCCCGAGGAATATGCCTGAATCCGACCCACGATCGGATGGACCGGGCTAGCGTTACGTCCCGCAAAGGTTACCGCCCGTGAGCGCGGGGCCAACAGGCGCGCCCTGCCACGGGTGCGACGGGAGGGAAACGGACCGGTGCCGGGAATTGATGACTGCCTTGCCCAGGCGATGACCGTACCGGGTGCCCTCGGGGTCAGCCTGGTCGACTGGACCAGCGGCCTGGCGCTCGGCACCGCCGGGGAGGGCCCCGGCGGCGACCACGAGGCCGGGGCCGCCGACGCCACCGAGCTGGCCCGGGCGGTCACCCAGAGCGCGTCCTTCGTCGACCCGGCCGCCGGCACCGCGCCCGCCGAGGACCTGATCCTCAGCTCGGCCGCCGCCTACCACCTGGTCCGCTTCCTGGAGACCGACTTCGACAGCAGCCTGATCCTCTACCTCCGGCTGGACCGCGAGCGCGCCAACCTGGCCCTGGCCAGACTCCGACTGGCCGCCATCGCCGAGCAGTTGGTGCTGGACTGATGACCCTCACGCTGCCCGCTCCCACCCTCCGGCTCCCGCACCGGCGCCGGTCGGGCCGCTCCCCCGCCGGTCCGGTCGAGACCGCGCTCGCCGACCTCGCCGCCGCCCGGGCCACCGGCACCCTGCGCGGCAGCGCGGGCGCCCTGCACCTGGCCGACGGCGCGGTGGTGGCCGCCGACAGCCCGGCCACGCCCGGCGTCGAGGCCCTGCTCACCGGCTGCGGGCGGCTCACCCCACGGCAGTGGGCCACCCAGCTGGCGGCCTGCACCGGCTCCGGCCGGACCTTGGCGGAGCAGCTGGTCGGGGCCGGCCACGTCAGCCACGGCGAGCTCCAACTCTGCCAGCTGACCGCTCTGTTGGACGCCGCGTACGTGGTGCTCAGCCGCTCCGGTGGCGAGCCGGACTTCGTCCCGGGCCACACCCCGCCGCTGGTGCTGGCCCGGCCGGTGAGCGTCCGGGAGCTGCGGGCGGCGGTCGGCCGCAGGCGGGCCCTGCTCGACCGGGTCTGGCCGTCCCCGCAGGTGGACACGGCGGCCGTGCGCCGCCGCCCGGGCTCCGTGCCGCGCGGCTGCACCCGGCGCCGGCAGGCGGTGCTGGAGGCCGCCGACGGGCACCGCACGCCCGCCGAGATCGCGCTGCTGCTGGGGCGCTCCGCCTACGGCACCGTGCTGGACGTCCGGCACCTGGCCGCCCGGGGGCTGGTCGAGACCCCGGCCGCCGCCGTACCGCCCCAGCGGTCGGCCGCCGCACCGGCGGCACCCTCCGCCCCACCACCGCAGAGATCCGCCGCCCCACCGGCGTACGACCCGTCAGATCCGCACGTCGCCCTGCTGCTCAGGATCCGAGCCGGCCTGGAGGCCCGACTGTGAGTGTTCCGCCCGTCCGTACCGTCCGCCCGATCGAGTCATGAAGCGCACCTTGCGACAGTTCACCGGCCGTCGGCCCCCCGTCCTGATCGATCCCGAACTGCTGGCCGGCCCCGGCCTGCTCGACGAACTGAGCGGGCTGCGGGCCAGGGTCCCGCACCTGACCGGCAGCCTGGTCGCCACCACCGACGGCCTGGTGGTCGCCCACGACACCCGGGGTCTTGAGCCGTCCGGGGTCGCCGCGCTCACCGCCGCCGCGCTCGGCGTGGGGGCCCGGCTGGCCGAGGCCACCGGGCAGGGCGAGTTCCGCGAGCTGCTCACCCGGGGGGAACTCGGGTACACCGCCACCTACGCGGCGGGCAGCTACGTGGTGCTCACCCTGCTGGCCGGGCCGGACGCCAACATCGGCCGCCTGCACCTGGAGGCCCGCCGGGCCGGGCGGCGGATCGCCGAACTGTCCGACGCCGTGCTGGCCCGCCGGGACCGCGACTGACCTCCGAACCACCCGTCCCGAACCTCACCACCGCGAAGGAGAGCACCACCATGGCCAACACCGAGTCCGCCCTCAAGGACGTCATGAGTTCGATCGACGGCGCCATCGGCGTCGCCCTGGTCGACTACAACAGCGGCATGGCGCTGGGCACCCTGGGCGGCACCGCCGAACTCGACCTGAACGTGGCCGCCGCCGGGAACACCGACGTGGTCCGTGCCAAGGTCCGCGCGCTGGAGCTGCTCAACCTCAAGGAGTCCATCGAGGACATCCTGATCTCGCTCAACACCCAGTACCACCTGATCCGCCCGCTCACCGGGCGCTCGGGCAAGGGCCTCTTCCTCTACCTGGCACTGGACCGCAGCCGGGCCAACCTCGCCATGGCCCGCCACCAACTCAAGCGGATCGAGGCCGAGTTGGAGGTCTGACCGACCGGGCCCGGCTCCGGCCGCAGGCTCCCCCCTGCGGCCGGAGCCGGCCGGCCTCACGGCAGTCGCCACCTGACCTCGCCGTCCTGCCACTCCTCGGTCGGCAGCAGCCCGGCCGCGCGCGCGACGGCGGCGGACGCCCGGTGCCCGGGGTGGACGTGGGCGAGCACCGTCCGCACCGACCGCTCGCCGAGCCAGCCGACCAGCGCCCGGGCCGACTCCACCGCGAAGCCCCGCCCCTGCCAGGGCGTCCCCACCAGCCAGGCGATCTCCGCGACGCTCCCCGCCGGGTCCGTCGTGACGGTCGCCTGCACGGTGCCGACCAGGTGGTCAGGACCGTCCAGCCGGAGCACCCAGTTCAGCCAGCCGACCGCCGGGTCCGGCGAGCCCGCCGTCATCCGCCCGTACCGCGCCCGCAGGTCCCCGGGGCTCAGCGGTTCGCCCCCGATGAAGCCGTGCAGGTCGGGGTCGGACAGCACCTCGGCCATCTCCTCGGCGTGCTCGACCAGCAGCGGGAGCAGCGTCAGCCTGGTGGTCCGGACGGTCTCGGCGATGATCACTCGGTCTCCTGTTCGGGTGGGTGGCAGCAGCGTACGCCGCACCCGGGGCGGCCAGGGCGGCCGCTCTTCCCCCGATCGGGGGAGGTCGCCGCCGGACCGCTCGGCAATACTGACGATCATGATCAGGGGAATCCGGCCGCTACTGCGCGGCTCAACGTATTCGGGTGTGCTGTTCGCCTCCTTCGGTGCGGCGGCGAGTCTTGCGCTGCTGCCCTTCGCGGTGGTGCCGTCGCTGGCCTGGCCGAGCGCCCCCTACGGGGTGCAGGCCGTGCTCTGCCTGCTGCTCTGGGCGGCGCTGACCGGGGTGATCGGCCTGGCCAGGAGCACCCGGCGGGCGCTGGTCGCGTCCGCCCGGCGCCTGTTGGCGGTGCCGCTGCCCGCCCCTGCCGCGACCGGCCCGACCGGCGCGGACCGCTGGCGGACCCCGCTCTGGCTGGTGCTGCAGGTGGCCCTGGGGTGGACGGCGCTGCTGCTGGGCGGCGGGCTGCTCGCCATGGGCGTGGCCCTGCCGGGCGACTGGACCCGATCCGAGGCGGGGGTGACCCTGTTCAACTGGTCGGTGCAGATCTCGGGCGGCTGGAGCTGGGTGGCGGCGGCCGCCTGCATCCTGCTGGCGCTGCTGGTGTGCGTGCTGGTGACGAACGCTCAGCGGTGGCTGGCACCGCGGCTGTTGGGCCCCTCCTCGGCGGAGCGGCTCGCGCTGGCCGCCGAGCGCGAGCAGCAGCTGGCCGAACGCAACCGGCTGGCCCACGAGTTGCACGACTCGATCGGGCACACCCTGACGGCGGCCACCATCCAGGCCGCGGTGGCCGGCGAGGTGCTCGCGGCCGACCCGGCGGCGGCCCGGGCCGCGCTGCGCAGCATCGAGGAGTCCACCCGGGCCGCGCTGGAGGACCTCGACTACGTGCTGGGCGTGCTCCGCGAGGAGCAGGCGGGGACGGCGCCGACCAGGACCCTGGCCGACCTGCCCGAGCTGCTGGACCGACTGCGCCACGCCGGGGCGGTGGTGCAGCCCGAGCTGTCGGGCGACCTGACGCAGGTGCAGGGGACGCTCTCCCGGGCGGCGTACCGGATCCTCCAGGAGGGACTCACCAACGCGCTGCGGCACGGGGCCGGCGGTCCGATCGCGGTCCGGGTGGCGGCCGCGCCGGACGGACTGGAGCTCAGCGTGCTGAACCGGACCGGGACGGGCCCGAGCGCCTTCCCGACCTCCGGCCACGGCCTGCCCGGGCTGGCCGAGCGGGTACGGCTGCTGAACGGCGAGTTCGAGGCCGGCCCGGACGGGGCGGAGCACTGGCGGCTGGCCGTCCGACTGCCGGTTCGGCAGTCGGCGTGACCGGCCCCGACCCGGACCCGGGCGTCACGCTGCTGATCGCGGACGACGACGCGGTGACCCGCAGCGGACTGCGCACCCTGCTCGCGGCCCAGCCGGGGATCACCGTGGTCGGCGAGGCCGCCGACGGCGTCGAGGCGGTCGAGCTGGCCCGGCGGCTGCGGCCCGACGTGGTCCTGATGGACGTCCGGATGCCGCGCCGGAACGGGATCGAGGCCACCCGGCAGCTGCTCGCGGACTCGGCCGAGCCGCCGAAGGTGGTGGTGATCACCACCTTCGAGAACGACGGCTACGTGACCGCCGCGCTCGGCGCCGGCGCCAGCGGCTTCGTGCTCAAGCGGCTGCCGGTCCGGCAGATCGCGGAGGCGGTCCGGGTGGCGGCGGCGGGCGAGGCGGTGCTCTTCCCGGCGGCGCTGCGCCGGCTGGTCTCCGCCCGGCCGCTGGCCTCCGCCCAGGCCCTGCCGCAGGCGGCGCTGACCGGGCGGGAGGAGGAGGTGCTCCGGTTGATGGCCACCGGTCTGTCCAACCTGGAGATCGCCGGGTCGCTCACGGTCAGTCAGGAGACGGTGAAGACCCACGTGGGGAACGTGCTGACCAAGCTCGGCGCGCAGAACCGGACCCACGCGGTGGTGCTCGCGTACGAGTCCGGCCTGGTGGTACCGGGGCTCCCGGGCTGATCCGCCCGGACGGCCTGGGCCCTGGGGCCTGTCGTCGAACTCCCGTCGTCGCCCGGAGGGCGGCCCTGCGGCGAGTGCGTGCCAGGCGTCGGGGGCAGCCGGGAGTTTGACGACAGGCACTAGGCTGGCCTTCCATGAGCGATCTTCCCGCCCTGCCGTCCACCGTTCTCACCCTGAGTGCCGGTCAGGCCGCCTGCGCCGCCCTGGACATCGCCGCCAACGTCGCCACCGCCGCCGAGCTGGTCCGGCGGGCCGCCGACCAGGGCTCCGCGCTGCTGGTGCTGCCGGAGCTGTTCCTGACCGGCTACGAGCTCGACGGCATCGTCGCCGACCCGGACACCCACACCCTCGACGCGGGCGACGCCCGACTCGACCCGCTGGCCGGCGCCTGCGCCGACACCGGGACGGCCGTGGTGGTCGGCGCCCCCACCCGTCACCACTCCGGCGGCCAGCTGCGGATCTCCGCCCTGGTGCTGGGCCGGGACGGACGCTTCGTCGCCCAGTACGACAAGCAGCACGTCACCCCGAACGAGCGCGCCGCCGGATTCGCCCCCGGTACCGAGGGCTGCACCCTCACCCTGGACGGCTGGCGCCTGGGCCTCGGCATCTGCTGGGACCTGGGCTACCCCGAGCACGCCCGGGCCGCCGCCCTGGACGGCGCCCACGCCTACCTGCTGGGCGCCATGCTCGGCCGGGGCAGCGGCGCCCACCAGCGCGCCACCCTCCTGCCGGCCCGCGCCTTCGACAACACCAGCTACACGCTGCTGGCCAACCACTGCGGCGCCGGCGGCCCCTACCAGGGCTGCGGCGGCAGCGCGGTCTGGAACCCCGACGGCACCCTGCAGACCGAGGTGGGCCCGGACGGCCCCGCCCTCGCTACCGCCCGGCTCTCCCCCACCGCCCTGGCCCGGGCCCGCGCCGACGATCCGGTGCTGACCGACCCCTCGCTCACCGCCCCGGTGCGCCCCCGGACCTCGGCCACCCTCGACTGACGGGCCCGGCTCCGACCGGGGGGGGTCGCGCCGGGGCACCGCTCAGCCGTGGGGGAAGCCCCTGCGGCGCCCCGACGCGAGTCGGTGGACGGTCGACCGCAGGCGTTACCGCCTGCTGAGCGTGACGGTGTCGGCGAACCGGTCCCGGCGCAGGACGTCGATCCGAACCCCGGTGGCCGGGTCGCCGAAGGACTGTCCCGGCCCGTACGCCGCCAGGTCGAGCGGCATGCAGCCGGCCGGCGGCGTGGCGCCGGGGTTGCCGTTGACGACCTGGATGGGGCCTTCCCCGGTCGGGACCGCGACGTCGCCGTGGTCGGCGACAGCCCCGGCTTCGAACTGGCCCCCTGCCCCGGCGTCGCGCTGCACCCGATCGCCAGCGAGCCGCTGTTCGTCGCCCTGCCGGCCAGCCACCGGCTGGCGGTGCGGGACGCGGTGACGCTGGACGAACTCGCCGACGAGGACTGGGCGTCGCCGCACCCCGACGACGACCGGATCCGGGAGTACTGGTCCACCACCCTGCTGGCGACCGGCCACCGGATGCGCACCGTCCACGAGGTGGAGGGGCGGCTGCTGCTGGAACTGGTCCGTGGCGGCCACGCGGTGAGCCTGTGCCAGGCCACCTTCGAGGAGATCCCCGGCATCGCCGTCCGGCCGATCGTCGGCAACCCGCTGTGGTACCGCCACCTGCTCGCCTGGCACCGCGCCGGGCCGGTGGCCCACCTGGGTCCGACCCTGGTCCAGCACGTCGGCGAAGCCCAACGAGCCGTCGGCGCCCGCAGTTCCGCCTACCGGCGCTGGCTGCGCGACCACCGCCCCGAGCCCGACCTGCGGGCCGGGTGACGGGTGGTCAGGCGCAGTCGTAGGTGAACGAGACGGCCGCCGTGTGGGTGTCCGGGGCGAGTACCTCCAGGGTGGCGGTGGCGTCCATCGAACCCTGGCCGTGGAAGGACCAGCGGAGCACCAGCTCGGTGCTGCGGTGGCCCCGGGCGATGTGCTGGGTGAGCTCGCCGGAGTCGGTGCCGTCGCTGCGGCGCCAGCGGTAACCCAGGTCGCCGCCACCGCCGTCGGTGGCCAGGACGGCCCGGATCACCTGGGTGCCCTCGCAGCCGAGCGCCGCCGGGTCGGTCTCCATCGCGACCGAGTCGACCGCCATCGGGCGGCCGTACTGCTGCCAGGCCCAGTACCCGAGGGCGGCCAGCAGCGCGAGCAGCAGCGGCAGGATCAGCCACCGCTTCCAACGGCGCCTACGGGGCGGCTCGGCGGTGCCGTGCCAGACCGCAGCGGCCTGCGGCGGGACCCCGGGGCCGAACCGGCGCAGGCCGTCCGGCTGGGCCGGGACCGGCGCGACGGCCGGGGCCACCCGCCGGGTCGGGTCGTCGGCACCGGCGGGCGGCGCGGCGGCGGGCCACACCTCGGGGTCGAGGAAGGTCGCGCTCTCGAACGGGGTCGGCTCCGGCGGCAGCCGCAGCTGCACCGTGCTCCCGGCCGGTGGCGGGCCGAGCCGGACGGTGCCGAACGGCTCGTCCTGGTTCAGCCGGACCGTCAACTCCTCGTTCAGCGCGGCCGTTTCGGCTTCGATCCGCAGCTGGACGGTCGCGTTCGGCCCGGGCGGCGGACCGGCGAGCCGGACGGTCTCCGTCGGTGCGGCGGTGGGCTCGGCGGGCTGAGCGGGCTTCTGGCGCCGCACCGGGCCGAGGGCCACCACGGGTGCGGGTGCGGGTGCGGGCTCCGGGTCGGCCGGCTTGCCGAGGCGCACGGTACGGTCCGGTTCGGACGCCGGTGGAGTGGTCATGGCTGTCCTGCTCTCAGCGGGGCGGGTTGCAAGTGATGGTGTCCAGGGTGAAGGTCGAGCCCTGCCCCCGGCCGGCGGCCGGCGTGCTGGCCAGCCGGACGGTCAGCGACCGGGCCGCGCCGAACGGCATCGAGTCGCTGAACTTGACGCTCCGTTGGCCCTTGGGCAGCGCGACGGTGTGCGTGACCGGGAGCCTGGACACGCTGCTGGTCCAGGTCAGCGTCAGGGTGCCGTCGGCGGCGCCGTCGGTGCTGACCGTGCCCGAGACCGTCATGTACGAAGGCGAGCAGCTCGCCGAGCCCGCGATGTACGCCACCTGGAGCGGCGGCCCGGGCGGCGTGACGGTCGGCGTGGGCGTGACGGGGGGCGGCGGCGGTGCGCTCGCGGACCCGGTGGCGGTCGGCGTCGGGGCCTTCGTGCTCGGGCTCGACTTCGGCGGCGCCGCCACCGTCGCCGAGGCCGAGGCGCTCGCCTCCGCGGACGCCGAGGCGGAGACCGACGGCGAGGGTGACGGGGACTCGGAGACGGTCGGGGCGGGGGTCGGTGACCCGGTGTCGGCCGGCGAGGATCCGCCGCCCGCCCCGAGCGTCGTGGTCGCCTTGGGTGCGGCCACCGCCGTGCTCCCGCCCGAGCCGGTGGCACCCGCCACCGCGACCCCGGCCAGCGCTCCGGCCACCAGCACCACCCCGACGCCCGCGCTCAGCAGCTTGGCCCTGGTCCCGAACCGGGCCGGGCCGGCCGCCACCTGACCGATCGTCGTGGTCGCGAACGACGTGCTGCCCACCGAGGGCGCGCCGCCGTACGGCAGCAGCCCGGGCAGCAGGGCGACCAGGGCGGCCAGCCGGTGCCGCCCCCGGGCCTCCCAGTCCGGCCCGTACGCGGCGCCCGCCACCGCCTCCAACTGCTCGATCAGCAGCGCGGCGCCGTTCGGCCGCTGCTCCGGCGTCTTGGCCAGCCCGGCCAGGATCAGCGGGCGCAGCGCCTCGGGCGCCTGCTCGGCCGGGATCTCCGCCTCGGTGTGCTGGACCGCCAACTCCATCAGCGTGGTGCCCGCGTAGGGCTTGGCCCCGGTCAGGCACTCGAAGAAGGTGGCGGTCGCGGCGTACACGTCGGTGGCGGGGGCGGCGGGGCGGCCGGCCCACTGCTCGGGCGCCATGTAGGCGGGGGTGCCGGCGATCGTGCCGGTGTCGCCGACCCGGAGCGCGATGCCGAAGTCGACCAGCTTCGACGCACCGTCGGTGGCGACCAGCACGTTGCCCGGCTTGTAGTCCCGGTGCACCACCCCGGCCCGGTGCGCGGCGACCAGGCCGAGCAGCGAGCCCTTGAGCACGGTGAGGGCGGCCTCCGGACCGGTGGCGCCCTCGGCCCGCAGCAGGTCGCGCAGCGAGATGCCGTCGACCAGCTCCATCACGATCGCGGCCCCGTACGGGCTCTCCACGTACTCGTAGAGCCGGGCCACGTACGGCGAGTCCAGCCCGGCCAGCAGTTCGGCCTCGGCCCGGAAGCCCTCGTGGTCGGCCGCCGCACCGGAGAGGTACTTGACCGCCACCGGCGTACCGGTGGCCCGGTGCCGGGCCAGTACCACCCGGCCCGCCGCGCCCGCGCCGAGCTCGCGCCCGTGCTCGAAGTCCGGCAGCTCCCACCGCTGGTCCTGCGGTCCTGCCTTGGTTATCGCATCGTCCATCTGTCCCACCCCGAGAACTCGACCCACACCGCATGCTGGCCACCGAGAGTGACGCGGCTGACGGCCGACGGGTTCCGGCCCGCGGGCGATGATAGGTCACAAGTCCACTGCTCCGTGTACTTCTTACCGGATCGACCGGCCGCTCGCACAGACGGGCGAAGGATGGTTCGTGGTCACTGTCCGTCGCCTGCGGCGCCCGGCACCCGAAACTCCGTTGCCCGGCGCCGCCGCCGAAGCCGATCATGCCAGGCATGGACATTCCGCTGCAGGTGATCGAGCTCGACGGACTGACGCTGCGCCGCTTCGACGGCGCGGCGGACCTCCCGGAGCTGCTCCGGGTGATCGAGGAGTCGTCGGAGCACCTGCGGCCCTGGATGCCCTGGGTGGCCGAGCACAGCCCGGCCAGGACCGCCGACTTCCTCGACCGCCGCGCGGAGTGCTGGGCCGACGGGACGGAGTACACCTACGCGATCGTGCTGGACGGGGCGATGGTCGGTATCTGCGGCCTGTTCCGCCGGGACGACACCCCGGCCGACGGCCGGGAGATCGGCTACTGGCTGCA
The DNA here is from genome assembly GCF_044766665.1 of Kitasatospora sp. NPDC101801. Taxonomy (NCBI): domain Bacteria; kingdom Bacillati; phylum Actinomycetota; class Actinomycetes; order Kitasatosporales; family Streptomycetaceae; genus Kitasatospora; species Kitasatospora sp. NPDC101801. Next base: position 63,044 of record NZ_JBIWML010000033.1, on the reverse strand, counting down.
CCCCGCCGCCACCGGCCGGGGGTTGGCCACCCGGACCGCCCGGGCGGTGACCGAGCAGGCGTTCCGCCTCCCCGGGGTGGAGTTCGTCGAGATCGCGCACGACTCGGCCAACCGCGCGAGCGGCGCGGTCCCGGCCCGGCTCGGCTACACCGAGCACCTCCGGCGCCCGGCCGAACGCCTCGCCCCGGCCGAGACCGGCGAGGACACGGTCTGGCGGCTGACCCGCCCCCGGGGCGCCGCCGGTTCCTGACCCCCGGTCAGGAACCGAGCAGCTCCGCCAGGTCGTAGCCGACCGGCTCCTCCAGCTGCCGGTAGGTGCAGGAGGCCGGCTCACGGTCCGGGCGCCAGCGCTTGAACTGGGTGGTGTGCCGGAACCGGGTGCCCTCCATGTGGTCGTAGCCGACCTCGCAGACCCGTTCCGGGCGCAGCGGCACCCAGCTCAGGTCCTTGCCGCCGGTCCACCGGCTCTGCCCGCCGGGCAGCCGGGCGGACGCCTGCGCCTCCTCGTCCTGCCAGGCCATCCACGGGTGCCCGGCTCCCTCGGGCAGCCGCAACTCCGCCAGCTCCTCGACCAGTTCGGCCCGCCGGGCCATGGTGAACGAGGCGCAGACCCCGACGTGCTGGAGCTGTCCTGCCTCGTCGTACAGGCCGAGCAGCAGCGAGCCGACCACCGGGCCGCTCTTGTGCTCGCGGTAGCCGGCCAGCACGCAGTCGGCGGTCCTGGTGTGCTTGATCTTGTACATCGCCCGGGCCCCCGGCCGGTACGGCTGGTCCAGCTGCTTGGCCACCACCCCGTCCAGGCCCGCGCCCTCGAACTGGCCGAACCAGCGCTCGGCCACCGCCAACTCGGTGGTCGCCGGGGCCAGGTGGACCGGCGGCCCGGAGTCGGCCAGCGCGGCCACCAGCGCCGCCCGGCGCTCGCTCAGCGGCCGGTCCAGGTAGGAGTCCGCGCCGAGGGCGAGCAGGTCGAAGGCGACGAAGGAGGCGGGCGTCCGCTCGGCCAGCGTACGGACCCGGGAGGCGGCCGGGTGGATCCGTTCCAGCAGCTCCTCGAAGTGCAGCCGCCCGCCGTGCGCGATCACGATCTCGCCGTCGACCACGCACCGCTCCGGCAGCTCGGCCCGGACCGCCTCGACCACCTCGGGGAAGTACCGGGTCAGCGGTTTGCCGGTACGGCTGCCGAGTTCGACCTCGTCGCCGTCCCGGAACACGATCGCCCGGAACCCGTCCCACTTGGCCTCGTAGTGCAGGCCGGGCGGGATCCGGGTGACCGCCTTGGCCAGCATCGGGGAGACGGGGGGCAGCACGGGGAGGTCCATACCCCGATGGTGGCGGTCCGTCAGCCCGAACGCCCGTCAGAACGCGCGGGTCCGGCCCGGTCGGCCTAGCGTGGGCGCCATGGCGAGCACGGCGATCGAGTTGGACGTGGACGGCCGCGCGGTACGGCTGTCCAGCCCGGACAAGGTGTACTTCCCCGGGCCCGGGTACACCAAGCGGGACGTGGCGGAGTACTACCTCGCGGTGGCGCCCGGCGCGCTGCGCGGACTGCGCGACCGCCCCACCACGCTGCAGCGGTTCCCGGACGGGATCGAGGGCGAGTTCTTCTACCAGAAGCGCGCCCCGAAGAGCCTGCCGGACTGGCTGCCGACCGCCCGGATCGCCTTCCCCAGCGGGCGCACCGCCGACGAGATCTGCCCGACCGAGGCGGCCGCCGTGCTCTGGGCGGTCAACCTCGGCTGCCTGACCTTCCACCCGTGGCCGGTCCGCCGCGCGGACACCGAGCACCCGGACGAACTGCGGATCGACCTCGACCCACAGCCGGGCACCGACTTCCACGACGCCGTGGCGGCCGCGCACGAGCTGCGCGCGGTGCTGGCGGAGCACGGGCTGCGGGGCTGGCCGAAGACCTCCGGCGGGCGCGGCCTGCACGTGTACGTGCCGATCTTGCCGGAGTGGACCTTCGCCGACTGCCGGCACGCCGTGATCGCGCTCGGCCGGGAGCTGGAGCGGCGGATGCCGGGCCGGGTGACCACCAACTGGTGGAAGGAGGAGCGCGGCGAGCGGATCTTCGTGGACTACAACCAGATGGCCAGGGACCGCACCATCGCCTCCCCCTACTCCGTCCGGCCGCACCCGGAGGCGACGGTCTCGGCCCCGCTGCGCTGGGAGGAGCTCGACGAGGTCGCCCCGACCGACTTCACCATCCGCACCATGCCCGCCCGCTACGCCGAGCTGGGCGACCTGCACGCGGACCTGCCCGAGCACGCGTTCCGGCTCGACCCGCTGCTGGAGCTGGCGGACCGTCAGGCCGCCGAGCACGGCGTGGGCGACCTGCCGTACCCGCCGGACCACCCCAAGGCCGAGGGCGAACCGCCCCGGGTGCAGCCCAGCCGGGCCCGCAAGCACTGACCCGGAAATCCCCGGCGACCTCGTCGGCGGGCGGGGTACCGTCCTGCCATGACCATGATCCGATCCGACCGGCCGGTGACGCCGGACGACCTCGACCTGGCCGTCCGGCTCGCCGTCGACAGCCTGCGCGAGGCACCCGGGACGGCCTGGGACCACCCCGCCGGCTCGCTGGAGTGGACCTGCTGGGAGACCGTCGAGCACCTGGCCGACGACCTGTTCGCGTACGCCGCCCAACTCGGCCCGCGCACCCCGCCGCTGACCGGCGAGGTGCCCTTCGTCTGGGAACGGCGCCGACCGGGCGGTCCCGCCAACGCGATCGGCGCCGACCGGACGGCCGGCCCGGCCGGGCTGCTCCAGGTCCTGGAGTCCTGCGGCGCGCTGCTGGTCGCGATGGCCCGCACCACTCCCCCGCAGGTCCGCGCCCACCACGGCTTCGGCATCTCCGACCCCGAGGGCTTCACCGCGATGGGCATCGTGGAGACCCTGGTGCACACCCACGACCTGGCCGAGGGCCTCGGCCTGCCCTGGACCCCACCCGCCGAGCTCTGCGCCCCGGTGCTGGCCCGCCTGTTCCCCGACGCCCCCGCCGACACCGACCCCTGGCCCACCCTGCTCTGGTGCACCGGCCGCGCCGAGCTGCCCGGCCGCCCCCGCCGCACCGAGTGGCGCTGGAACGGCGTCCCGGCCGACGAACGCTGACCGACCGTCGGCTCACGGTCCGGTCCAGGTCGCGCGGCAGGCCGGATCCGGTCGGCCGCGCCACGCCTGCGGCCGTCCTGGCTCCGCCCGCGAGCCGGGCTGCCTAGGATCGGTCAGATGATCGCCTACGCGCTCGCCATCCTGTTCCTGGTGCTCTTCGGACGCAACGTCCGCCGGGACCGCCGCCGGTTCAGCAACGCCGTCCTGCTCGGGCTCGCGGTGGCCTTCCTCGCCCTCGGCCTGCTCGGCGAGCTCGACCGGCTGCCGCCCGTCGTGCTGGACGCCGTCGCGGTACTGACCCCGTTCGCCGCCCTGCCCGCCGCGCTCGCGGTGGCCGTCTGCCTGCTCGCCAACGGCGTGGTGATGGCCCGGCACGAGGGCACCCGGCTGGCCAACCTGCTGTCGCTCGGCGCCGGGCTGGCCCTGCTCGGGGTGATCGCCCTGCTGCTGACGGCGGCCCGGGTCGACTCCCGGCCGCTGCACGTGGTGGCGGGGGCGGTCCTGCTGCCCGCCGGGTACCTGGCCTTCCTGCTGCTCTGCTTCCTCGGGTACTCCTGGCTGTACGGGCGGCTGCCGGTCCGCCGCGACGCGGACTTCCTGGTGGTGCTCGGCGCCGGTCTGGTCGACGGCGACCAGGTGCCCCCGCTGCTGGGCGCCCGGCTCGACCGGGCCTTCGACCTCGCCGCGGCGCAGCAGGCCCGGGGCCGCCCGCCGGTGCTGGTGGTCTCGGGCGGCAAGGGCGACGACGAGCGCTGCTCGGAGGCGTCCGCGATGGCCGACTACCTGATCGCGCGGGGCGTCCCGGCCGACCGGATCCGGCTTGAGGACCGGTCCCGGAACACCGCCGAGAACATGGAGTTCAGCGCGGCGGTGATGGCGGCCGAGCGGGAGCGGTACCGCTGCGTGGTGGTCACCAACGACTTCCACGTCCTGCGCACCGCGCTGATCACCCGCCGGGCCGGTGTGCCGGGCCAGGTGACCGGCGCGCCGACCGCGGCCTACTACTGGCCGAGCGCCGTGCTGCGCGAGTTCGTCGCCGTGCTGGTCTCGTACCCGGTCCACAACGTCTGCGCGATCCTGCTGCTGGCGCTGCTCGGCGGCGCGGCCGGCTGGCAGGGCTGAGACCGACCGGCAACCTGGTGGGCGGGTGAAGGAGCGGTGGCGGGGTGCGTGGCTCGGCGGTGCCGAGAAGGGGCCCCTCCCGGCCGAAGGCTGGGATGCCGCAGGCTGGGCGGGGGTCCCCCGGCCGACGTTTGGGAGGGTCCATGCGGAGCATCGGCACCCGACCAGCTACGTGCCCAAGCGCCGGTCGGTCTCAGGCCGGGTCAGGCGCGCGGGGCGGTGCGCCGGATCACCTCGACGGCGGCGGCGATCTGGGCGTCCGTCAGGTCACCGCGCGCGGTGAGCCGGAGCCGGGAGACGCCGTCGGGCACGGACGGCGGGCGGAAGCAGCCGACCGCGAGCCCGGCGGTGCGGCAGTCGGCGGCCCAGGCCAGCGCGGCCTCCGGGCCGGGGGCCCGGACCGAGACCACGGCGGCGTCCGGAGTGCTGGCCGCCAGCCCGGCGGCGGTGAGCTGCGCCGACAGCAGCCGGGCCACCTCGCGGGCCCGGTCCGCGCGCTCGGGTTCGGCCCGCAGCAGGCGCAGCGCGGCCAGCGCGGCCCCGGTGGCCGCGGGGGCCAGGCCGGTGTCGAAGATGAAGGTGCGGGCGGTCTCGGTGAGGTGCCTGATCACCCGTCGGGGCCCGACCACCGCGCCCCCCTGCGAGCCGAGCGACTTGGAGAGCGTGACGGTGGCGACCGTGTCCGGGGCCCCGGCCAGACCGGCGGCGGCCAGTGCGCCGCGGCCGCCGGGGCCGAGCACGCCGAGGCCGTGCGCGTCGTCGATCAGCAGTGCGGCGCCGTGCGCGCGGGCGGCCGCGGAGAGCTCGCCGACCCGGGCGGCGTTGCCGTCCACCGAGAACACCGAGTCGCTGACCACCAGCGCCCGCCGCTGGGTCCGCGCGGCCAGTACCTCGGCGACGGCGGCCGGGTCGTCGTGCGGCGCCCGGTGCACCTGGCTGCGGGACAGCCGGCAGCCGTCGATCAGTGAGGCGTGGTTGTGGGCGTCCGAGACGATAAGGGTGTCCGGGTCGGTCAGCGCGGTCAGCGCGGCCAGGTTCGCGGCGTAGCCGGAGGAGAACACCAGCGCGGCCTCGGCCCCGCAGAACTCGGCCAGCTCGTCTTCGAGTTCGGTGTGCAGCGCGGTGGTACCGGTCACCAGCCGGGAGCCGGTGGCGCCGCCTCCCCAGCGCAGCGCCGCGTCGGCGGCGGCCCGGGTGACCACCGGGTGGCGGACCAGGCCGAGGTAGTCGTTGCCGGCCAGGTCGAGCACCGGGTCCTCGGCCGGCCGGCTGCGCAGCGTCCGGGTCAGCCCGGCGGCCGCCCGCAGGTCGGCGGCCTGGTCCAGCCAGTCGAAGACGGCGGCGGGAGCCAGTGGCGGGGCGGTGACGGGCGCGGCGGAGGTGACCATGGCCGCACTCTGCCATCCGGGCCGCCCGCCGGGCAACGGCCCGGTCTCCCCGACACCACCCGGCGGACGGCTCCGACCTGCGGATTCCCGCCCGGGGCGGGGTGCCGTGTGGCTGAGTTCACCCGGGCCACCGGCAGCGGCCCGCACCGGCCGCCGTCGGCGCACCGCCGCACGGGTGGTTCCGGGCGGTTCGGCGCCCCGGTCCGTGACATCGCGCGGCCCGCCCGCCGATGATCGCGGTCGGGAGGCCCAGTGCGCGCGAGCGACCGCAGTACCGACGGCGAACACCTGGCGGAGCCGGACCTGCAGGAGAAGGGACTGCGCTCCGGCGCGGTCGGCCTGGTGGCCAGCGTGGTGCTCAGCGTCTCCTCGGTCGCACCGGTGTACGCGCTGACCGCGACCCTGGGGCCGACGGTAGGTCAGGTCGGGCTACAGATGCCCGCGGTGTTCCTGGCCGGGTTCCTGCCGATGCTGCTGGTGGCGTTCGCCTACCGGGAGCTGAACCGGGTGATGCCGGACTGCGGCACCTCCTTCACCTGGAGCGCCAAGGCGTTCGGCCCGCACGTGGGCTGGATGTGCGGCTGGGGCCTGGTGGTGGCCACCATCATCGTGCTGTCCAACCTGGCCGGGGTGGCGGTCTCGTTCTTCTACCTGTTGCTGGCCCGGGTCTTCGAGCACCCGAGCCTGGCGGACCTGGCGCACCACAAGGGCCTCAACGTCCTGACCTGCGTGGTCTTCGTGGCCGCCGCCACCGCGATCGCCTACCGGGGGGTCGGGCTCACCAAGGAGGTCCAGTACGTCCTGGTGGGGCTCCAACTGGCGGTGCTGGCCGTGTTCGCCCTGTTCGCCTTCGTCAAGGCCGACCAGGGGCGCTCGCCGCTGGCCGTCGAGTTCAGCTGGCAGTGGCTGGACCCGTTCGCGGTCGAGTCCTTCGCCGCCTTCACCGCCGGGCTCTCGCTCTCGCTCTTCATCTACTGGGGCTGGGACACCTCACTGACCGTCAACGAGGAGACCAGCGGCAGCGCGAAGACGCCCGGCCGGGCCGCGCTGCTCACCATGCTGGTGATCCTCACCAGCTACCTGGTGGTGGCGATCGCGGCCCAGCGGTTCGCCGGGGTCGGCAGCACCTCGTACGGGCTGGGCAACCCGGAGACCGAGGACAACGTGTTCGCCGCGCTGGCGGATCCGGTGCTCGGCAACCTGGCGATCCTGATCTTCGTCGCGGTGCTGGCCAGCTCGGCGTCCAGTCTGCAGACCACCTTCCTGCCGCCGGCCCGCACCATGCTGGCGATGGGCACCTACCGGGCCATCCCGGCCCGCCTGGCCCGGGTCCACCCGAGGTTCGCCAGCCCGTCCACCGCGACCCTGGTCTCGGGGGTGGGCACGGCGGTGTTCTACTCGGTGATGACGTTGATCAGCGACAGCGTCCTGGTGGACACCATCTTCGCGCTGGGCATGATGATCTGCTTCTACTACGGCCTCACCTCCTACGCCTGCGTCTGGTACTTCCGCCGCGAACTCACCCGCTCGGTCCGGGACTTCCTCTTCAAGGGTGTGTTCCCGCTGACCGGCGCGGTGCTGCTGACCCTGGTCTTCGCCAAGACCGCCGTCGACACCTGGGACCCGGACTACGGCTCCGGCACCTCGCTGTTCGGCATCGGCACCGTCTTCCTGATCGGCTTCGGGCTGCTGCTGCTCGGCGTGGTCCTGATGTTCGTCTGGCAGTACCGCGCCCCCGCGTACTTCCGGGGACAGACCCTGCGGCACGACACCCCCTCGCTGGTCGTCGAGGACTGAGCCGTGCCGGGGCGCGGCGTCAGTCGGTGCGCGGCGGGGCGAGCCGGGTCAGGGCGGTGTGCAGCAGCAGCGCCACCCCGAAGCCGACCGCCCAGCCGTAGTCGGCCAGCGGTTCGAGCAGCGGGATCAGGCCGTCGGCGGGGAACGGTCCGCCGTGCGAGCCGCCGACGGCCAGCAGGCCGCCCACCGCCAGGGCGGTGACGGCGCGCCAGTTCCAGCCGCCGGTGTACCAGTAGCGGCCCTCGCGCCGGTAGAGGTCGGCCAGCACCAGGTCGGTGCGGCGGATCAGCCAGTAGTCGGCGATCAGCACCCCGCCGACGCTGCCGAGCAGGCCGCCCACCGTGCCGAGCCAGGTGAAGATGTAGAAGGCCGGGTCGGAGACCAGCTTCCACGGGAAGATCACGATCCCGACCACGCCGGTGATCAGCGCGCCGGTACGGAAGGTGACGAACCGTGGCAGCAGGTTGGCCAGGTCGTACGCGGGGCTGACCACGTTCGCGGCGATGTTCACCGACAGGGTGGCGATCAGCACGGTGACCAGGGCGAACAGGATGCCGACGGTGCTGTCCATCTTGGCGGCCAGCGCCACCGGGTCCCAGATCGGCGCACCGTAGACGGCCTGCGAGCCCGAGGTGACCAGCACCGAGAGCAGCGCGAACAGGGTCATCGTGGTGGGCAGGCCGAGCGCCTGGCCGACCGCCTGGGCGCGCTGGCTGCCGCCGAACCGGGTGAAGTCCGGGATGTTCAGCGACAGGGTCGACCAGAAGCCGATCATGCCCATCAGGGCCGGGAAGAACACCTGCCAGAACCCGCTGCCCCAGCCGAGCGCGGACGGTTGCGAGAGCAGCGGGCCGAAGCCGCCCGCCTTGACCGAGATCCACCCCAGCAGCGCGAGCGCCCCGACGATGACGAACGGCGCCGCCCAGTTCTCGAACCGGCGCAGCGTCTCCATGCCCCGGGCGATCACCACCATCTCGACCAGCCAGAACAGCAGGAAGGACAGCCACTGGGTCCAGGGGTAGCCACCGACCTGGGACGCCCCCAGCCAGTCGGCCCCGATCAGTTCGCCCGCCAGCAGGAAGATCGCGGAGCCGCCGATCCAGGACTGGATGCCGAACCAGGCGCAGGCCACGGCGGCCCGCAGCAGCGCGGGCAGGTTGGCGCCGCGCAGGCCGAACGAAGCCCGGGCGAAGACCGGGAACGGGATGCCGTACCGGGTGCCGGCGTGGCCGGTCAGCAGCATCGGGACCAGCACGACCAGGTTGGCCAGGCCGATCGTGAGCACCGCCTGCTTCCAGTCCATGCCGAGCGCGACCAGGCCCGAAGCCAGCGTCCAGGACGGCACGTTGTGCGCCATGCCGACCCAGAGGGCGAGGAAGTTGTAGGTGGTCCAGCGCCGGTCGGCGACCGGTACGGGGCGGAGGTCCTCGTTGGCGAACCGGGGGTCGGTCAGGGCGACGTCGGGGAGCAGTTCGACCCGTCGGTCGGGGTGGACCAGCTGGCTGGACAAGGGCAACTCCCGGGTGAGGGCGGTGGGGTGGCGTCGATGATCCCGCCAACCCCGCCCCTTGCCTAGTGCCGTGCCCCAACCGTTTCACGTCGGAAACAGGCCGGGAACGCGCCGTCCACCGGGAGTCGGCGCGTCCGGCCGGGCACCTCAGCCGGTCGTGGTGACCGGGGAGGTCTCGATCCGCACCGCGTCCGCCACCGCGGCCGCGGTCCGCATCGCCGCCGCCGAGTCCGGCCCGCTCGCCATCACCGAACCGACCCGGTCCCAGGAGCTGCGCAGCTCCTGGACGGTGTCGCCGGGCGCCACCTTCAGCGTCAGGGAGAGCACCCCGGGCAGCTCGCGGGCCGCCTCGGCCCCGGTGACCGAGACCACCTCGCCGGGCACCGCCTCGAGGAAGCGGACCGCCGCACCGCCCGCCGCCTGCCGGGGCATCGGCTCGGGGCGGCCGCCCCGCATGACGGTGTAGAAGTCGCGGGCCAGGTTGATCCGGTAGGCCTCCTCGATCAGCATCGGGATGCCGTCACCGGGGAAGCGCCCGGCGCACTCGACCAGGTAGGGCAGGCCGTCGCTGACGATCCACTCGCAGTGGATGATGCCGCTGCCGAAGCCGACCGAGCGGATCACCGTCTCGGTCTGCGCCACCAGCAGCGCACTCAGCTCGGCCGAGATCCCGGCGGCCGGGACGGTGTGCCCCAGCTCGATCGGGCGCGGTCCGGGGAACAGCAGCTTGCCGGTGACGTTGGAGAACAGCACCTCGCCCTCGCGGACCAGGAACTCGACGCTGTACTCCTCGCCCTTCACGAACTGCTCGATCAGCATCCGCAGTTCGCGCTCCCGGTCCGGGACCACGTGACCCTCGTCCTGGTTGATGCACTCCTCCCAGGCGGCGTCCAGGCCCTCCAGCGAGTGCAGCACCTTGGTGCCCACCGAGGCCTGCCGGTTGGCCGGCTTGAGGACCAGCGAACCGGGGTGCGCGGCGGCGAACTCCCGGACCTCGTCCGGGGAGGAGACCTCCCGGGAGGCGGGGTTCGGGACCCCGGCCGCCCGGCTCACCTTGCGCAGCACGGACTTGTCCCGCAGGATCTGGGCCGCGCCGGCCCCCGCCCCCGGCACGCCGTACCGCTCGGCCAGCCGGGCCGCGAACGGGGTGGCGTACTCGACCAGCGGAGACACCAGCGCCGGGTCGAGGTCGGGGTAGGTGTTGAAGAACTCGTCTGCGGAGGCCGGGAGTTGGTACTCCCACTCGATCAGCTCGCGGAGCATCGCGGCGCCTTCGAGAGCGGCCTTGACGTCACCCTTGCGGATCACGTCCGGCTCGTCGATGACGATCACCGAACCGGGAGCGAACTCCTTGATGTACGGGAGCACGTTCACGAAGCCGACGATGATCCAGGGCTGCTCGGTCATTGGTGCTTCTCCTGTCACGGAAGGAAGATGTGGGGGTCAGTGCCGGAGTTCGAGGGTGCAGCACTTGGCGCTGCCGCCCGCCTTGAGCAGCTCGGAGAGGTCCACCCCGTGGGTGTGGAAGCCCCGGGCCCGGAGCTTGGCGGCCAGGCCGGTGGCGGCCTCCGGGAGGATCACGTTGTAGCCGTCGGAGACCGCGTTCAGGCCGAACGCCACCGCGTCCGCCTCGTCGGCGAGCACCGCGTCCGGGAACAGCGTCTCCAGCACCCGGCGGCTCTCCGGGGTGAACGCGGCGGGGTAGTACGTCACCTCGTCCTCGTTCAGTACGGCCAGCGCGGTGTCCAGGTGGTAGAACCGCGGGTCCGCCAGGGTCAGCCCGACCACCGGGCGGCCGAACAGCGCCTCGGCCTCGGCCTGCGAGCGCGGGTCGGAGCGGAAGCCGTGGCCGGCCAGGATCACCTGGCGGGTGGTCAGGTAGTCGCCCTCACCCTCGTTCGGGTACTGCGCCTGCACGACCTCCACGAACCCCTGTTTGCGGAACCAGTCCACGTAGTGCCGCGATTCGCCGTCCCGTTCCGGGTGCCGGAACCGGGCCACCAGCACCTTGTCGTCCACCACCGTGGCCCCGTTGGCGGCGAAGACCATGTCCGGCAGGCCGGCCCCGGCGTCGATGGTCTGCACGTGGTGGCCGAGCTCGACCAGCAGGTTGTGCAGCACCTCCCACTGCGCGAGGGCCAGGTCGTTGGAGGTGGGCTTCGCCGGGTTCATCCACGGGTTGATGCTGTACGTGACGTCGAAGTGGTCCGGGCGGCACATCAGGAAGTGCCGGATCCGTGCCGTGCGCTGGGTCGCCGGGGACCGGGGGGTGAGGAGGTCGGTCATGAGGGTCTGTCCTTCCGGGGGTGGTGGAAGAGGTGCGCGGGGCGCCCGGGGTCTCAGCCGGTGATGCCGAGGCTCAGCGGGAAGCCGGGCTTGCTGCCCAGCAGGTAGGCGCCGGCGGTCTGCAGGATCTTGTCCTGGGCGACCACGTGCTGGCACATGGTCATGGTGTCGCGGAGCCAGCGGTCCAGCGGGCTCGGGCGGTAGATCGACCCCGTCTGCATCAGGTCGTACAGCCGCATCACGATCGAGCGGGCGGTCCGGAAGGCGTGCAGCCGGGACAGCGGCAGGGCCGCCCGCTCGTCCGCGGTCAGGTCGTCCATCGTGCCGCCGGCCGCCAGCACCTCCCACTGCCGCCGCATCGCGCCGTAGACCGCGCTGCGGGTGGCGTTGTAGTCCGCCTCGCACTCGGCCAGCGCGACCTGCATCCGCCAGTTGTCGTTCCAACCGCCGCCGCCCGGCTGCGACTTGGCCACCACCTGGTCCCGCACCCAGTCCAGCGCGGCCCGGGCCACCCCGAGCGGGACGCCCGGCATGTTCCGCATGTGCACCTCGGGCTGGGCCAGCGGGCCCTCGCCGTTGCGGACGTCGCCGAAGGTCATCGTGCGGCGGTCCGGGACGAACACGTCGGTGATGGTGTAGTCACAACTCCCGCTGCCGGCCAGGCCGGTGGTGTGCCAGGTGTCGATCACCTCGACCTCGGCCCGCGGCACCACCAGCAGGATCGAGTCCTGCGGCCCGTCGGCCGGCCAGGGCTTGCCGCCCTCGGTGATGAAGGCGCCGGAGACCACCCAGTCGGCCTGGGTGATGCCGCTGCCGAACTGCCAGCGGCCGGTGAGCCGGTAGCCGCCGGGCACCCGGTCGGCCTTGCCGGTCGGGAAGAGCAGGCCGGCCGTGGCCATGTCGATGCTGGGGAACATCTCCTTGGCCGTCACCTCGTCGAGGAAGTTGGCGTACAGGCCGGAGTCCATCCCGATCATCGCGCACCAGCCGGCCGAGGTGTCGCCGTAGGCCAGCGCCTCGACCACCTCGGTCTGCTCGATCGAGGTCAGCTCCGGGCCGCCCCAGGCCTTGCTGAAGCCCATCCGGAAGGCTCCGGTGCCGCGGATCAGCTCGACCACGTCGGCAGGGAGCCGGCGGTTCTGCTCGATCTCCACCGAGCGCTCCCGCAGCTGCGGGGCCAGTGCCTTCGCGGCGGCGAGGATCTCGGCGGCGGTGTTCGGAACCGCCGGGTTGTTCGACATCGTCATGACTCCTTGGAGGTAGTGGCAGCCGCCAGGTGCTGGAAGCTGCCGTGCAGGAAGAGCAGCGGGGGCTGAAGGTCACGGACGCCGGTGGAGACCACCTCACCGATCACCATGGTGTGGTCACCGACGTCGAAGCTGTCCCAGAGCACGCACTCCAGGCCGCTCTGCTCGTCCAGGACGAGCGCACCGGTCTTCGGCCCCGGGGTGGCCGGGAGGGCCTCCACCGCCTCGGCCCGGGCGTCCCGGCCCTTGGCGAGCCGCCGGGCCAGCGGCTCCGCCTCGCAGTCGAGGATGGAGACCGCCCACTTCTTGGTCTCCAGCAGATCGGTCAGGAACTGTGAGTCGCGGTGCAGGGACAGCGAGACCAGCGGCGGGTCGAGCGAGACCGAGGTCAGGGAGTTGAGCGTCACCGCGTCGTGGCGGCGAGTGCCTTCGCGGTCGGCGTACGTGGTGGCGACACAGACTCCGGTGGCGAAGTTCCGCATCGCGCCGCGCAGATCGGGCGACATGGCATGGTCCTCTCGTGCTCGGTGGGATGACGGTACGTCGGGTGACGCCTCGTCGAACGGCGGTATGTCAGGTGCGGACCCGGCGGCCCGCGGTCGGTCAGAGCCCTTGCGGGAAGGTGAAGACCCGATCCGGGTCGTAGCGGCGCTTGATCTGGCGCAGCCGGTCCAGGTTGGGACCGAAGTACGCGGCCTGGGCGCCGGGCAGGTCGGGGTCGGTGAAGTTGACATAGCTGGCGTCCCGGGCGAACTCGCCCATCGCGGCGTGCAGGTCGGTCAGCCAGTCCAGGTTGGCCTGCCGGACCTCGGCGCTGTCCTCGGTGCTCCAGGAGGTGTCCATCGAGACCAGGAAGAGCACGTCCCGGTGCGGGAAGGCGGTCTCGGTGGCCGGCACCTTGTTGATCGCGCCGCCCCAGGTGAACAGCGCCAGGCCGGCGCCGTCCGGGTTCCCGCTGCCCGGCCACTTGGCCAGGAAGGTCAGCGCGGTGTGCACGGCCTCCTCCGGCAGCGGCTCGGTGACCGTCCGGGTGCGGACCGCGAACGGGTCGCCCGAGGTCTCGTGGTGCAGGAACTCCTTGGCCTCCCAGTAGCTGCGGTCCTCGATCTCGGCCCGGTCGGGCACCACCGTGCTCAGCACCGGGGCCAGCAGCTCCCGCAACTCGGATGCGGGGCCCAGGTGCTGGCCGATCACCGAGACCATCCCGTCGTCCCCGGAGGAGCGGCTGAAGCCGATCCGGGCGGAGAACGCGTTCGGGGCGTCCCGCATGATCCGCTGCATGACCGGCAGCACCGCGGCCGCGTCGGTGAGCGGCCAGAGCAGCAGGCAGGTGGAGCTGGCGACGGTCGGCCGGGCCTGGAAGGTGAACGAGGTGTTGACCCCGAAGTTGCCGCCGCCACCGCCCCGACTGGCCCAGAACAGGTCCGAGTTCTCGTGCTCGTTGCAGGTCACCAGGGTGCCGTCGGCGAGCACGATGTCGGTCTCCACCAGCGCGTCGCAGGTGAGCCCGAAGGCCCGGGAGACCGCGGCCACACCCCCGCCGAGGGTGAGGCCGCCGATCCCGACGTCGTTCGAGTTGCCCAGCGGTACCGCCAGGTCGTGGCGCTGGAGTTCGGCGTACAGCTGGCCGGCCCGGACACCGCCGCCCACCCGGACCAGCTCGGACCCGCGGTCCACGGTGATCGCGTCCAGCCCGTGCAGGTCGAGCACCAGGCCGGTGGTGGTGGCCTGGCCGGCGTAGCTGTGACCGCCGCCCCGGGCCACCACCGGCAGGCCCTGCGAGCGGGCCCAGGCGATGCCCCGGGCCACGTCCGCCACGCTGGCCACCGAGAGCACCCCGGCCGCCCTGACTCCCGCGTACCGCTTGTTGAAGGCGGTGCTGTTCTCCTCGTAGCCGGGCTCTCCCGGCCGGCTGACCCGGCCGTCCACCTGGCTCCGCAGGCTCTCCCAGTCGGTGGTCATCGCACTGCCTCCTGCTTCTGACGTTCCGTCACTTCCGACAGGTAGGAGATTCCGGTCTCGGCGTGCGGGCCGTAGCGCTCCCATTCCTCGCGGAGCAGCAGTTCGCCGTCCGCGCCTTCCTCCGGGGTGTTCGTCGAATGCCCCGCGATCACTTCTCCGCCGGTCAGCACCATGGTGTAGGCGAGTCGCAGCGTGCCGTCCTCGCTGCAGGTGCCGGCCACGCTCCCCCGGCGGACCGGTCCGCCGGCGAAGTCCGCCCAGACCAGGTCGTCCCGCTGGTGGTAGACCGCCACCACACCGTCGGTCGATTCGAGCTTCCGGAACTGGCGTCCGTCGTAGTCGATCCTCATTTGTCCACGTCCAACAACCCCGCAGGCATCTCCAGCACCGCACTCACGTCCTTTCGTTCCAGTGGATCGGCGTCCAGCTCAACCGCGTTCAGTGCGTCCAGCAGGCGTTCGGTGACGCCGTCCCGGTCCTCGGCCTCGGAGACCACGAAGGAGTGCCGGGCCAGGTAGCCGCCGGGCGGCAGCCGCAGCTCGGTGCCCGGGTCGACCATCGGTGCGGCGGTCACCAGGCCGGGCAGGCCGGTCGGCACCCGTACCTCGCGGACGGTGACGTCCTCGGTCGGGTAGCCGAACCGGATGCCGGCCACCCCGTGCCGGGTGAAGGAGATGTCGGTGCGGATGCCGGTGGCGGCTTCCACCAGCACCTCGCCGACGTCGATCCCGGTGGCGATCCGGCCCAGGAAGGGGATCAGGTCCCCGCCCAGCCGACCGTTGATCTCGATGATCACCGGGCCGTAGCTGGTCAGCTTGACCTCGGCGTGGGTCATCCCGTTCTCGACGTTCAGCACCTCGTGCGCCTTGGTCAGCACGTCCAGCAGCCGCTGGTCCTTCAGCAGCGGGTCGGCGGCGTCCACGACGTGGCCGATCTCCTCGAAGTACGGGTGGTGGCCGGTCTCCTTGCGGGCGATGAACATCGGCCGGTACTCGCCCCGGTGCACCACCCCGTCGATGCTGATCTCCGGGCCGACGGCGTAGCCCTCGACGATCGCCCCGCCGCGGAACGGCTCGTCACCGACCAGGCTGGCGTTCGAGGCGACCAGGTACGCCTCGTCCAGCTGGGCCTGGTCCGCGGCCAGCACCACACCCATCGAGGCGCCCAGCGCCCGGGGCTTGACCACCACGGGGTAGCCGATCCGCTCGGCCACCTCGCGGGCCTGCTCCAGGGTGTCGGTCAACTCGAAGCCGGGCTGCGGGAGTCCGGCGGCGGAGAGCAGCGAGCGGGTCCGGTGCTTGTCCCGGCAGCCCTGCACACCCTCGAGCCCCAGACCCGGGACCCCGAACTCGGCGGCCAGTTCGGCGGCCGGCATCACCAGCGGCTCGTCGTAGCAGGCCACCCCGACGACGGTCCGGCGGCCGGCGATCTCCCGTGCCGCGTCCCGCAGTTGCTCGTGGTCGAAGACGTTGACCACGGTGATCTCGTCGAAGTACTCCTGCTGCCAGGTGGGCTTGAGGTTGTTGACCAGCACCAGCTTGAGGCCGAGCTCGGCCGCCCGCCGGGCGGCGGACTCGATGATGTACTCGCGGTAGAGTTTGAGCCCGCTGCCGATCACCAGCAGCACTCGGTCTTCGGCACTCATTTCGTGTCATCTCCCAGGTAGTCGGTGTCTTCGAGAGCCGCCGCGATGCGGTCGGCGACCAGCGGGGCGGTACGGAATCCGTCGCCGCCGCTGGCGGTGCGGGCCCAGGTCTTGGGGCCGAGCTGGATCAGGTGGGCGGCGCCGGTGCCGGCATCCACCAGGTAGTGACAGCGCTTGACCGCCATCACCGTGTAGCGCTTGGGGTCGGTCAGGATCGGTTCGGCCAACACCTGCTCGGCCCAGCGGAGTTCTTCGGCCGGGCTGCCGTCGGCGGCCAGGTCGGCCTCCCGGCAGACGGTGGCCGAGCTCGCCTTGAGCAGGGTGCCCTCGCCCGGCGGCAGCAGCCAGGCGGTGCCTTCGGAGCCGATCCGGCCGATGCCGGGGGTGCGCTCCCAGACCGCCGCCAGGTCCTCCGGCGGCTTGAGGTAGACCAGGGTCTGACGGTGCAGCAGCATCGGAAGGTCGACCAGGTTCTTCGACCAGGGACCGGTGGCGATGAGGGTCAGGTCGGACTCCAGGGTCTCGGCGTCGGGCAGGTGCACCTCGCCGGTCTCCGGGTCCACGGCCTTGACCTCCTGCCAGGGGCGGAGCGTCACATTCGGCTGTTCGGCCAGCCAGCGGACCACGGCCGCCAGGGCGTGGTCCGCGAGCAGCACGCCGCCCTGGTGCTCCAGCACGCCGACCGAGTCGGCGGGGAACCGCACGTGCGGGAAGGCGGCGGTGTCCAGCAGGGTGACCGGGAGACCGGCGTCGGCCGCGGCTGCGGTCACCTGGTCGATCTCGGTGGTCGGCCAGGCGGAGAGCATCCCGACCTGGCGGTAGAACTTGGTACCCAGCAGGGCTTCCATGGCCAGCCACCTGCGGTGGGCGACCGCGGTGCGCCTGGTCCCGGCCAGGTCGTCCGGGTCCAGGGCCCGGACTGCGCGGTGCTGGTCGAAGGAGGTGGAGCCCGGGTTGGGGATCGCCCCCCGGTCCAGCACGGTGACCCGGTGGCCGGCCAGCGAGGCCCGTACCGCCGTGAGCAGTCCGGTCACCCCCGCCCCGACCACCAGCACCCGACGCGCTTCGGCAGCCATCTCAGACCGCCCCACCGGTGAGCCGGGGCAGGACCTTCGGGGTGATCTCGGTGGTCTCGTCGCGGAACCGGACGGCGGTGTCGTCCAGGGCCGCGGCGGCCAGGTCGATCAGGATCGGGGCGGCGCCGCGCAGCACGGCCTCCAGCTGGTGGTAGAAGTCCCCCGCCAGCTCGGCGGTCACCTGCCAGCGGTCCAGCCGGCCGAGCTGCTCGGCCAGCGTCTCGGCCGCCCGGCCGAGGCTGAAGGCCGGCAACTGGTAGGTGGCGGCGAATCGTTGGGTGATCCGGTCGGCGGCGAACCGGGACGCGGCGGAGACCGGAAGGGTCTGCCCGGCCCACTGCTCGGCCTTGGCGGCCACCCGGTTCCACGGCTCGATCAGCCGGGCGCCGGTGACGGCCTCCAGTGCTCCCCAGCCGAAGTTGGTGCGCTGGTTCTCCGGGCTGGTGGCGGCCAGGTGGAACCGGCCGACGTCCCGGGGCAGCCGGTCCGCCAGGTCCTGTCCCCAGACCAGGTGACCCCGGCTGGTGGAGAACTTCTGGTGCTCCAGCTCGTAGAACTCGTTGGTGACGAACCCGGCCGGCAGGGCGTAGCGGTCGCCCAGGGCGAGCAGCATCGCGGCCCCGGCGATGGCGAACGGGAAGGTGTTGTCGAAGCCGAGGAAGTAGACCACCTCGGTCTCCGCCTCCGGCCACCAGAGCTGGTCGTCGGCGGCCAGCAGCTCGCCGCGCTTCTCGGCACCGAGGGCGGTGGTGTAGATGGACCAGGCCATCGTCTCGGCGTTCGGGTTGATGGTCTGCCCGGCCACCTCGGGGAACGGGGCGGGGATGCCCCAGGAGATCGGGTAGGTGATCGGGAGGTCGGGCAGCGGGCTGTCCAGCATCTCCTGCACGGCCTGCGCCATGTGCGGGCGGAGCGCGGCCCCGCTGCTCGCGAAGTACTCCTTCAGGCGGGTCCGGTATTCCTCCAACGGCAGGACCAGGACCGGGACTTCGCGCATCTCGACCACGGCGTCGGGGTGCTCGGTGGAGCGTGGGTCGATCAGGTCGCCGGCCGCCGAGGAGTGGCCGCAGCTCTCGCAGAGACCTGCGCAGCCCTCGGTCAGGCAGACCGGGCAGCCGCCCTTGACGTAGCCGTCCACCAGGTACTCGCCGGTGCTCGGCAGGAAGGGGAAGCGGGCCGGCTTCAGCACGATCTTGCCGGCCGAGTGCAGTCGGCTGACGAAGTCCAGCACCAGCTTGGTGAACCGTTCCTCGTCCCGGCTGAAGCCGTCGACCTCGATGCCCATCGCGGCCAGGGTGGCCTCGATCCGGGCGGTGGAGTCGGCCACCAGGGCCTCGGGAGTGGTGCCCAGCCGGCGGGCGGTGGTGACCACGAAGGTCGAGGTGTCCTGGGCGCCGGTGCCGAAGACGGTCTCCCGGCCGGCCGCCCGCTGGTAGCGGGTGTACACGTCGGCGGCCAGGAACGGCCCCGCCAGGTGGCCGAGGTGCAGGTCTCCGTTGGCGGTCGGGGCGGGGGAGATCACCGCCACGCGCTTGCTCATGACTTCTCCTTCTGGTGACGGGCCAGGAAGGTGTCCGACATCTCGGTGTCCCACCAGATCCCGTAGTACTCGAAGTCCTCCTGGTGGTTGTTGACCACCTTGTGCGTGCAGCCGGGCGGCAGGCGGACGATGTCGCCGGCGATGAACTCGTGGTCGGTGCCGTCGACCACCAGGGTCGAGCGGCCCGCCATGGCGATGAAGATCTCGTACTCGTGGTGGGCGTGCGGAGTGGACTCCCCGCCGCCGCTGACCACGCACCAGGCGCCCTCGAAGGGTGCGTTGAGCGCGTCCCAGGGCTGCAGGCGTTCGCCGAGGATGCCGTAGGCGGGGGTCAGGTTGGCCCGGTCGAGGCGGCGGATCAGCGACATCACAGACCCCGCTCGGCCGAGACGGTGCGGCGGTCGAGCAGGTCGGTGGTGATCTCGTGCGAGCGGTGTGCCAGCACGCTCAGCAGCGAGTCGGAGATGCCGTGGGTGGCCTCGTTGAAGCCCTGCAGGTAGAGCCCGGCCCGGGTGGAGTCACCGAGGTCGACCCGGTAGCGGCGGTTGACCGCGATGTCCTCGATGCCGACCTGGCCGGCCAGGTGCCGCACCATCGCGGGCATCCGCTGGTCGTAGCCGGTCCCGAGCAGCACCAGGTCGCAGCGGATCTGGTCGGTCTTGCCGGTCCGGCGGTCGCGCAGCTCCAGCACCACCTCGCCGTCCTCCTCGCGGGTCTCCAGCACCTCGGTCATCGACCGGACGGCGGAGCGCTGCGAGCCGGAGAGCTTCTGCTCGTAGAGCATCGAGTAGGTCTCGTCCAGGAACGGGGCGGCCAGTCCGGCGTAGTTGGTCAGCCGGATCTCCTCGAGGATCTGCTTGCGGGCCTCGACGGGGCTGTCGTGGAACTCGTTCACGAAGGAGGGGAAGAAGAGCTCGTTGACGAACTTGCTGGTCTGGTAGTTCTGCAGACCGATCGAACGGTGGATCAGGGTGGGCTGGCTGAGCGGCAGGTCCTTGTGCACGGCCATGAACATCTCGGCGGCGCTCTGCGCCGCGCCGATCACCACCACCCGGACCGGTCGGTCGATCGGGTACTGGGCGATCCGGGTGCTGTACGCGGTGCTGTGGATGACCCGGTCGGCCGGCAGGTGGGCGAACTCCTTCGGGACGTGGGCGTCCCGGCCAGTGCCGACCACCAGGTCCCGGGCGTCCACCGTGTCGCCGTTGGTGAGGGTGACCCGCCAGCCGATCACGGTGCCGTCGTCGGCCCGGCGGGGCGCCACGCTCTGGCCCTTGGCGTTGTAGCGGATGCCCACGTGCTCCAGCGAGTTGGCCACCCACTGCAGGTACTCGGAGAGCTCCCGGCGGAAGGGGTTGAAGGTGCCGAGGTTGACGAACTCGTCGAGCCGGCCCTTGGCGTGCAGGAAGGAGAGGAAGGAGAACCGGCTCTGCGGGTTCCGCAGCGTCACCAGGTCCTTGACGAAGGAGACCTGGCTGCGGGCGAAGGGCAGCAGCAGGTTCCGCTGCCACTTCACGTCCGGGTACTGCTCCAGGATCAGGGTGTCGTTGGCCAGACCGGTGGAGCCGGACTCCTCGATCGCCACGGCCAGGGCCAGGTTGGACGGGCCGGCACCGATTGCCAGGACCTCGACCTCGTGGTTCGTCATTGCTATGCCACCTCGCTACTCGTCCTACCGCCCCTTCGAGCGAGTAGGTGTTCCGTCGCCGTTCTGGTGTTCGGCGTCGTTCGGTAGGACGAGTCAAGCGAGTGCGGCTGTTGATCGGCAGCCTTGTCCGGCAAGGCCGATCAAGCGGCCCCGGCGGCCAGTTGTTCGGTCGGGCCGGTCAACTGCCCGGTGCCGTGCTCCGGTCGCATCCGGGCGAACGGCAACTCCCGGCGAGGCTGCAGGTTGTGGGCCGGATCGCGGTCCGAGACGAAGGCCCGGACCAACGGGTCGACCCGGTGGGTGCCCGGCCGTTCACCCGGTCCGAGCATCCCGGCATCGACCAACTCGTCGATCAATTCGTCCGATCCGGCCGGGATTGATTCCTCGACCCGCAGCTCGGAATCCGCCCGCTGGGCCAGCAGATCGAGCAATTCGGCCGCCCGATCGCCCAGTTGCACGTGCGCGGAGTTGAGCGACTCGCGCATCGACAGGTCCCCGACGCTCAGCCAGCCCAGCAGGGTGTCCGGACGCTCCAGCCGGCTCGCCGCCCAGCGCAGCGAGATGTCCGGCCGGGCGGCCAGCTTGCGGGTGGCGATGTCCAGAGCCAGCGGCAGGTCGCCGCAGAGCTCCGCCAGCCGGTCCGCGCCGGCCGGGTCGGCCTGGGCCCGTTCGGGCAGCGCCCGGGCGATCAGCTCGACCGAGTCGGCCCGGGACAACGGCTCCAGCCTGATCCGCCGGACGTCCCGCAGACCGAGCAGCGGGGTGCGGCTCACCATGATGGTGGTGCTGGTCCCGCTGTCCGCCAGCAGCGGCCTGATCTGCCGCTCGCAGTGCACGTTCTCCAGCAGCACCAGCACGCTGCGCCGGGCCAGCAGCGAGCGGAACAGCCCCGCCTGCTGGTCCGGTGCGGCCGGTATTCGCTCGGCGGGCACCCCCAGCGCGGACAGGAAGCCGCCGACCAGCGCCGCCAGGTCGAAGGTCGCCTTGGTCAACGGGCCCAGGTCGGCGTAGAGCTGACCGTCCACCAGCCGGTCGGCCAGGCCGTACGCGTGGTGCAGGGCCAGCTCGCTCTTGCCGACCCCGACCCGGCCGCTGATCAGCACCGGGCTGCCGCCCGGCCCGCCGAGCCGGGCCAGCTCCGCCGCCCGGCCGACGAACCCCTGCGGGCGCAGCGGCAGTTGGGCCGGTCGGGGCAGGCCGTCGGCTGGCCGTCGGTCCGCCACCGCCAGCGGCGTCACCGGGGCCGACGGCGCCTGCTCGGCGGCCGGCTCGGTCACCGACAGCGCCGGCCGCGGCCCGACCACCGGCAGCCCTCCTCCGGCGGCGGCCACCAGCCAGCGCCGCCGCCACTCCTCCCGGTCCCCCTGGCAGGCCTCCACGTACCCCAACGCCACCTGCAGGGTGGGCAGTCGGTGTCCGTTCGCGGCGCTGGACAGCACCGAGGCCGAGTACATCGCGGTCCTGGCCATGTCCCGATAGGTCGGGTTGCCAGCCTCCGCACGCAGTCGACGGAGCCGGCTCGCGAACTCCGCGACCGCGCCACCCGTCTCGTCCACCGGCTTCTCCGGCCTCCCCATGTTCTTCAACCCCTTTTGTTCACACGCACACAGACGGCCTGTGTGCCGACGGAAATGCCCCGGGGGAGCGGGGCGGCCGGTGTCACCGGCCGGCCCACTCCCCCGGGTTACCTACGGAAAAGCACGGCGGACAGGGCGGACCGGTGTCTCCGGCCGTTCCCCTCCTCCGTGCGTCGTGCCGCCGTCAGGTCGCAAGGTGCCCCCGCAGGCCCACCCGGGCGCAGAGCCCGGCGATCACGCCGAGTACTCCGCAGACCGCCCAGATCCCGTTCCCCAGCGTGCTCCAGGCGAACACGCCGAGCGTGGGGCCCAGTGCCATGCCGAGCCCGAAGACGGCCTGGTGGGCGGCGATGTAACGGGCCTTCACCGCCGCGGGATAGGTGGCGGGGTGCGCGAACATGGTCGGTCCGCTGGTCATCACCCCGAGGACGAACAGCACCGTGCAGGCGACGATCGTCACGCTGGAGCCGAACGGCAGGCCGTAGCCGGCCACCCCGATTCCCATCAGCGCGGTGCCACCGGCACCCGCCACGTACGGCTTCCAGTTCTTCACATAGCTGGTGATCTTCAGTTCGCAGAGGATCAGGATGACCGAGGAGGCCGTCAGCACCCCGCTGTACAGCGCGGCCGGGTGCCCCTCCTCGGTGATCTTCAGTGGCAGCGCCACCGTGTACTGGACGTAGATCAACGCCCCGAACAGCACCGAGACCAGGAAGGCCAGGTACCGCCCGTCCCGGAACAGCAGGGCGTAGGCGCCGCCCCGCACTCCGGGTTCGTCCGCCGTCCCCACCTCCTCCTCTTCTTCTCGGGGTGCGGCCACCTTGGGCAGCAGCGTCAGCGCCAGCAGCGCGTAGCCGAGCGCGGTGGCCGCGTCCAGGTAGAACAACAGGTCCCAGTCGACCAGGATCAGCCCGGCCGCGATCAGCGGGCTGAGCGCGGCACCGCCGTTCATCGCTATCCGCATCATCGAGAAGCCCATCACCCGGTGCTCGTCCGGGATCAGGTCGCTGAGCAGCACGGCGGCGGCTGGCCGGTACGACTGGGTGGCCAGGCCCGCCAGCGCGATCGCGGCCAGCAGCAGCCCGAACCGGCCGGGCCCGCTCAGGGTCGGGACCAGCGCCAGGATCACCGCCGACGTGGACATCGCGCCGACGATGGTGGCCCTCGGGCCGAACCGCTGGGTCAGCTCGCCCCCGAGGATGGTGCCCAGCACCGCGCCGGCGCTGTACGCGGTGAGGGCGAATCCCGCCTGGCCGACGGAGAACTCACGTGCCGTCAGGTAGAGCACCAGGAAGGTCTGGACGAACGCGCCCATCTGGTTCACGAGTACGCCTCCGAGCAGGTACCTGACCTGCACCGGTGTCGCTCTCAGGGTGGCCAGGACGCCCATCGGGGCGTCCGTTCTCTTGGCTGTGCTGATAGTGCTGGTCATAGGTCCTCGATCCCGGTTGGCTGTGCACGGTTCGGAAAGGCCCGGGCACCGTGGTGCCCGGACCTCACAGCCCGTTCAACCCGCATGGGTCGGGACCCGACCGGGGGTGGCGGCCCGCAGGCCGCCGTCGGGCTCAGCGGTTGAAACTGCCGTTCACCGCGCCGAAGTCCAGCGCGCCCGCCAGCTCGTCGTACGTGCCCTTGCCGACCAGCTCGGCGGCGGCGCGCTGGGCCAGCGTGTACGCGGCCTGCGCGACGGCGGTGCCGACGCTGACCCGGCGGACGCCGGCGGCCTCGAACTCGGCCACCGTCGGCGCACCCGGACCGGCCATCACGTTGACCGGCAGCGGCTGACCCTGCACCAGCTCCGCGATCACCGCCAGGTCGAGCAGGCCCGGCACGAACAGGCTGTCCGCACCGGCCTCGGCGTAGACGGCCGCGCGGGCCAGCACGTCGGCCGCCCGGCCCTCGGGCGCACCGATCCCGAACAGGAACACGTCGGTGCGCAGGTTGATCACCAGCTCCGGCAGCCCGGCCTGCTCGGCCGCCTGCCGGGCCGCCCGGATCCGGGCGGCCTGCTCCTCGGCCGTGAACAGCTCGAAGTTCGGCTTGGAGTCCTCGAGGTTCACCCCGACCACCCCGGCGCCGATCACCGCGGTGACGGTGGCCGCCACGTCCTCGGGCGCGAGCCCGTAGCCGGCCTCGATGTCGGCGGTCACCGGCAGCTCGACCGCCTCGACGATCCGGGCGACCGCCGCCACCATCTCGTCCCGGCTGAGCGCCTGCTGGTCCGGCCGGCCGGCCGACCAGGAGACGCCGCCACTGGTGGTGGCGATCGCCTTGGCACCGGCCTGCCCGATCAGCGCCGCGCTCCCGGCGTCCCAGGCGTTGGGAAGGACCAGGACACCGTCCTTGTGCAGCTCGCGGAGGAGGACGGCCTTGGCCTGCTGACTGTTCGTCATGACGCACCTTTCGTAAGGGGGTTTCATCGGAATACTCCCTATTCGCCCGAAGGACCGTCAACGGAACCGAACCGACTCCATCACCTCATCCACCAGCGACGTTGTCTCCCCCGAAGGTCCGTCAGGTCCGGCCGGCGCCCCGGGCGCGCCCACGCCGAAGCGGCGCCTCCGCTGGTGCGGAGACGCCGCTTCGGCGTGGGGGGAGGGTGGAGGTGGTGCGGACAGGGGGACGTACTCAGCTGCGCGCTTCCTCCGGCGTGAGCTCCACGGCGGCCGGAGCCTCCGGGGCGACCTCGGCCGGGGCCCGCTTGATCCGCATCGACAGCAGTGCCGCGCCGACGCTGAGCACACCGGCCACGTACCAGGCCGGCGCGTAGTCGCCGAAGCTGTCGCGGGTGACACCGGCCGCCGTGGCGGCGAAGGCGGCACCGAGCTGGTGACAGGCGAACACCCAGCCGAACACGATCCCGGCCGACATCCCGAAGTGCTCCCGGCAGAGCGCCACGGTGGGCGGCACGGTGGCGATGAAGTCCATGCCGTAGAAGATCACGAAGATCACCATCGGCCCGGTGATCTCCTCGCTGAACAGCGAGGGCAGCACCAGCAGCGACAGGCCGCGCAGCACGTAGTAGACGGCCAGCAGGATCCGCGAGTCGACCCGGTCCGAGAGCCAGCCGGACAGGATGGTGCCGATCAGGTCGAAGATGCCGATCATGGCGAGCAGGCCCGCCGCGGTGACGGTCGCCATGCCGTGGTCGTGGGCGGCGGGGATGAAGTGGGTGGCCACCAGTCCGTTGGTGGTGGCGCCACAGATCGCGAAGCCGACCGCGAGCAGCCAGAACGTCCGGGTCTTGGCGGCCTTCCGCAGACCGTCGACGGCGAGCTTGGCGGCGCTGCCGGTGGGGGCCGGCACCGGCACGATCTCGTCCCCGCCGTACGGCGGGATGCCCAGGTCGGCGGGGTGCTCGCGGAAGAACAGCAGGATCAGCGGCACCGTGGCGAGCGCCACCAGCGACACCACGATCGCGGCCGTCCGCCAGCCGCCCGAGGTCTCGGTCAGCGAGGCCACCAGCGGCAGGAAGATCAGCGAACCGGTCGCGCCGCCCGCCGACAGGATGCCGGTGACCAGCCCCTGGCGCTTGACGAACCACCGGGTGCCGATGGTCGCCACGAAACCGAGCGAGATGGATCCGGCGCCCAGGCCCACCAGCACGCCCCAGAGCATGACCAGCTGCCACGCCGACGTCATGAACACGGTCAGACCGCTGCCCAGCGCGATCAGGGTCATCGCACCGGCCGTCACCTTGCGGACGCCGAACCGCTCCATCAGGGCGGCGGCGAACGGTGCGGTGATGCCGTAGAGCGCGAGGTTGACCGACATGGCCAGTCCGATGATGCCGGACGACCAACCGAACTCTTCTTTGAGCGGCTCCACCAGTGCACCCGGGGTGGCCCGGAAGCCTGCCGCGCCGACCAGCGCGACGAAACCGATGGCCGCAATCATCCATGGCCAGATCTGCTTGTTTCGAATCACCTGGCCAGAGTGCTCGCCCCGGTTCCCATCCGGATAGCGCTGGTCCTCCACTTTGTCAGGTTCGGACCATGGTCCGGCGGTGCGTGATCCCATGCTTCGCTCAGCTCCCAATCGTCAATTTCTGCACGGACGTTGCTTGGTCGATGTCGGAGGTACGGACCGTCAGCGAGGCCACCCACTCACCCGCCAGCGGGAGCTGGACGGTGCCCGCCCACCGGCCGGTCCCCTCCGCTTGCAGAGCCACCGTCAGCGGCCCGACGTCCCGGGCCGGCAGGGTGAAGGTCAGCTCGACCTCCGCGACCTCCACCGGCTGCCCGTCCGGGCCGTCCAGGGCCAGCCGGACGGTGTTGTTGCCGACCGCCGGCGGGGCGACGCCCACGGTCGCGGCACCCTTGGCGTTGGCGGTCCGGCCGCCGGTGTCGTACGACAGCCTCAGCTCCACCGCCCGGCCCGGCGCGGCCGGCGCCGCCGAGCTCGGCGGCAGCGCGGCGACCGCCTGGGCCACCCGCCCGGGCGGGGCGCTGGTCAGCATCGTGGTCACCACCAGCACCACCGCCGCCACGCCCGCCTCCACCAGCACGGACCGCCGCAGGCCGGACCGCGCGGCGGCGCCGTCCGAGACCGGGTCGGTCCACAGCCGGGCCACCCAGCGGCGCGAGAACCAGGCCGCCCCGAGCATCACCGCCACGCACCCGACCTTGATCAGCAGCAGCCGCCCGTAGTCGGTGGAGGTCAGCGCGCTCCAGGAGCCCACACCGCGCCAGGACTGGTACACCCCGGTCAGCGCCAGCACCGTCACCGAGCCGAGCGCCACCTTGGAGTACCGCTCCACGCTCGCGGCCTCGACCCCCTGCCGCAGCCCGGTCAGCAGGGTCGCCAGCCCGCCCAGCCAGGCGGCCATCGCGAGCAGGTGCAGGACGGCCGTCGGCAGCGACAGCCAGACCTGGATGCCCACCGCGGAGTGGTCGGTGCCGACCCAGGTCGCCGCCAGCGCGACCGCCAGCAGCGCCCCGGTCAGGCCCAGCTTGGACCGGGCCGGCCGGGACAGCGGCTCCTCGCCGGGCTGGCCCGCCTGGCCGACCAGCAGGGCCAGGTACACCCCGCTCAGCACCAGCAGCAGCAGCCGGACCGCCAGCGCGGTGTAGATCCGCCCGTCCAGCGAGACGTGCGCCAGCGCCGGGTCGGCCGCCTGGGCGATCTTGCTGCCCCGCTCGTACGAGCCGCGCAGCAGCAGCAGGACCACCGTGGCCACCAGCAGGCCGAGCCAGCCGGTGACCAGCAGTTGCTGCACCTGCTTGACCGCCGCCCCGGCCGGCCAGCAGACCAGCACGAACGCCACCGCGCCGACCAGCAGCGCGAACGCGACGTACGCCGCCACCCGGCCGGTGTCGTACAGGAACGAGATCAGGCCGTCCGTCTTGACACCCTGGTTCGAGTCGGCCGGCACCACGGTGGCCGAGGGCGCGCCGATCGAGAACGTGAACGCGCCGCTGACCGGGTGCGAGTCGTCCGAGACGGCCCGCCAGGCCACCGTGTAGGTGCCGTCGGCGAGACCGCCGCGGAGCGAGACCCGGGCGGTGTCGCCCTTGCCGTCGGCCCGCCCGGAGTCGCCCGCGTCGACCTGCCTGCCCGCCGGGTCGAGCACCCGGACCGAGTCGGCACTGAGCGTCACGCCCTCGCTGAAGGTGAGCGTGACGGCGCTCGGCGCGGACGGCACCACCGAGTTCTGCGCCGGGTCGGTCGAGACCAGCGCCGCGTGCGCGGCCGCGCTGCCCGCACCGCCGAGCACCATCAGCACGGCCGCGAACAGCGCGACCAGTACGCCGGCGGTACGGCGTACCCACAGGGATCGTTCGGTCATTCCTTGCACTTCCCGGGCTGGTAGAGATGATCGGCAGCTCAATCTAGGACCGACCGGCACATGGGGGCGGGTGAAGGAGCGCCCGCCGCCTCGGCGACGCGACGCCACCCCCATGTACCGGTCGGTCCGACCCGGCGGCGCTCCCGCCGGGGGTCAGGCCGCTGCCTCGGGCGCCGCTGCCTGCCACAGCGTCAGGACGACGTCCTCGCAGGCGGGTTGTCCAGGGTCAGGGCGGTGCAGCGGACCCCGCCGCCCCCCTTGGCCAGCTCGGTGGTGTCCAGCTCGATCACCCGCAGGCCGCGCTCCCGCAGCTCGGCGGCGAGCCGCGGCGCGCCCTTGGTCATGGTCACCGTGGTGCCGTCGCCGACGAGGTTGAGCGCGAACTTCGCCGCCTCCTCGACCGACACCTCGATCAGCTCGGCCCCGAGCCCGCGCAGCCGCCGCAGGCTCGGTGCGTCGAGGGCCGCCGGGCAGTAGGCCAGGGTGTTCGGCAGGCCGACCACGCCGACCGCCAGGTCGAGGTCGTACCAGCGCGAACTCACGGTCTGCAGCGGCACCACCTCGTACTCCAGCTCCGCGGCCAGCACCGCCAGCATCCGCTGGTCGGTGCGCTGGCCGTGGGCCGCGAGCAGCAGGTCGCCGAAGGCCAGCGCGTCACCCTGGCCACTGAACGCGTAGGGCACCTCGATCACCTCGTACCCGCGCCAGGTCAGCCACTCCTGGAAGTACGACACCTCCGCCTTGCGCTCCGGCGGCGGGTTGCCCAGGATCGCCCGGCCGCCCCGGACCACGGCGGCGTTGGCGGTGAAGACCATGTCCGGGCACTCCGGCGCGGACGGCACGAACTCGACCTTGCGGCCGGCCGCCAGGTGCGCCGCCACGATGGCCTCGTGCTCGGCGATCGCGGCTGGCAGGTCGGGCTGGATCTCGGTGTGCATGTAGGGGTTGATCTCGTAGTCGACCCGGAAATGGGTCGCGTCGGAAACCAGCAGCTCACTGTTCACGGTTCATTCCCCTGGTCTGTCGGGTACCGGCTGGATCGGGCCGGTCGGAGGGCGCGGGCCGGGGTGCCGGGTGTCCGCTCGTCACCGAGTTCAACAGAGCGCCCGGTTGGTCGCCATCAACGGACCACGAAACAATCAACTCGGCCGCGACGGGCCCTCCCGGGACCTCCCGGGGCCGACGGTCCGTCAGGACGGCCGCCCGGCGAGCGCGGCGGCCAGCTGGGTGCGGGACCGGATGCCGAGCTTGCGGTAGATCCGGCTCAAGGTGCCCTCGACCGTCTTGACCGAGACGAACAGCTGCTGGGCCGCCTGCCGGTTGCTCGCACCCCCGCCGACCAGGGCGGCCAACCGCCGCTCGGTGCCGGTCAGTTCGTCCACCTGCGCCGTACCGCTGCCCGCCCCGGTGCCGTTCAGCCGGGCCAGCAGCTCCAGGGTCAGCTCCAGCCAGGGCCGGGCACCCGCCTCGGCCAGCAGGGCCGCCGCCTGCTCCCAGGCGGCCCGGGCGGCGGCCTGCCGCCGGCGCGACCGCTCGACCCGGCCGCACGCCACCAGCGTCCTGGCCTGCTCGACCGGAAGGCCGCTGCCGCCGAAGCCGTCCGCCGCCCGGCGCAGCACCGCCACCGCCTCCTCCCCGGCACCGGTACGGGCCAGCAGCACCCCGCGCGCCCGGCTCCAGGCCGCCGCCGTACCCGGGTGGGCCGCGACGGCCGGCCCGGCCTGCGCCAACAGCTCCCGGGCGAGGTCGGGCCGGCCGGCGGCGGCGAACGCCTCGATCGCGTCGGGCTGCCAGCGGAACATGGTGGGATCGGCCGCGGGACCGCCCTCCAGCCGGGCCAGCTCGGCGAAACCGGCCGACGCCCCCGCGCTGTCCCCGCCGTGCTGCCGGACCGCCGCCAGCACCCAGAGGTTCCGCGCCAGGTGCAGGGCGTCCCCCTCCTCCTCGGCCGCCCTGGCCCCGCAGGCGGCGTACCGCAGCGCGGCCGGGAAGGAGCCGCCGACGCTCTGCGCCAGGGCGGCGGTGTACCAGGCGGGGCCGAGCGAGAGCCCGGCCGAGACCGAGACCCGCACCGCCCGGTCGGCGCCGGCCAGCGCGTCCGGACAGCGGCCGAGCCGGGTGTCCACCTCGGCCAGGCTGCGCCAGATGTCCACCAGGTCCTCGGTGTCGCCGTGTCGCTCGGCCACCGCGAGCAGCCCGGTCAGCTGCTCCCTGGCCCAGGGCAGCCGGTCGTCGAAGACCGCGTGCCGGGCCGCCAGGTACTGCGCGCTGTTGCGCACCCCGAACCGGTGCGCGGGCACCGCCAGCGCCAGCGCCCGGCCGAGCGTCGCGGGCGCGCCGTCCCGGCCGAGCACCCGCTCCATCCGGGCCCGCATGGTCAGCGCGGCCGCCTCCAGCCCCGACTGCCCGCTCCGGTGCGCCAGTTCGGCCGCCCGGGTGGCCGCCCCGAGCGCCTCGCCGGGCGCCCCGTGGGTGACGTTCGCGGCGATCGCGGCCCGCAGCTCGACGGCGGCCAGCAGGCCGGGATCGGTGCCGGCCAGCTCGCGGCAGCGGGCGATCAGCGGGTCCAGGCCGGCCAGCGCCTGGCTGTGCGCGTCCACCACCGCGAGCAGGGCGGGGACTTGGTGCTCGGCCCCCGCGCGGGCGGCCGACACGGTGTCGGCGACCTGCCAGGCCAGGTCGGTCCGCCCGGCGACCGCCGCCTCCCGCGCGGCCGAGCCGAGCCGACGCAGCCGCAGCCCGGCGCCGGTGGCCGGGGTGAGCTCGGCGGCCAGCAGGAACAGCTCGGCCGCCAATTCCCGGTCCCCGCCCTGCCGGGCGGCTTCGCCGGCCGTCTCGGTGTCCTCCGCCAACTCCCGTTCGGTACCGCCCTGGTGGCCCAGCGCACGGTGCCGGAGCACCTGCACGGGATCGTCCACGGCGGCGGCCAGCGTGCGGTGCACGGCGGACCGGGCCGCCCGGCCCGCGGTGCAGGACGCCGCCTCCGCCAGCAGCGTGGCGGTGAACCGGACCCCAGGACCGGCCCGCAGGACGCCCGCCCGCCGGGCCTGCCGGAGGTGCTCCTCGGCCTCCTCGCACCCGGCCCGCAGCAGCAGCGCGGGCGTCGGCCGGTGGGCCAGCGCCGCCGCCAGCAGGGTGCTCCGGACCGGTCCGGGCAGTGCGCCCAGCCAGACCTCGGCCGCCTCCCGGGCCTCCGGCGGGACGGTCGGACGGCCGCGCGCGGACGGCGGCGTCTGGGCAAGTGCCGTGCAGCACAAGGAGGTCAGCAACCGGTGGCCGCCGCACTGCCGGTGCAGCAGCGCGGCCCACCGGGTGGGCAGCCCGTACCGGGAGAGCAGGGCCGAGGTCTCCGGCAGATCCAGGTCGGGCGCCCGGACCTCGGCCGGGTGCCCGCCCAGCAGCCGGGCCGCGGTCGGCGCTCCCCCGGTGCCGCGCTCGGTGACCACCGCGCGCAGCCGCTCGGCCGGCACCGTGCGCAGCGCGTAGCCGAGCAGGTCCGCGCTGGCCGGGTCGAGCCACTGGGCGCCGTCCACCACCAGCAACAGGCGCCCCGTGCCGAGCAGTTCGGCCAGGGTCAGCCGGGCGGCCGGCAGCTCCCCGCCCGCCAGCGGGCCCTCGGGGCTGCGGTGCAGCAGGCGGTCGACGACGGCGGCCCGGGTGGGCGGCAGGGCGTCCAGCAGCGGCGCCGGGCAGCCGGCCAGCAGCTGCGCCACCGCGCCGAAGGCCAGCTCCTGGTCGCCGTCCGCCGGGCTGATCCGCAGCACCGTCGGGGCCTGCGCGCCCCGGGCCTCGGTCAACTGCGCGACCAGGCTGGTCTTTCCCGAGCCCCACGGCCCGGTCACGACAAGGCGGCCGTGCTCGTCCAGCGCCCGCGCGGCCGTCGCCAGGGCGGCGGGCCACGAGGCGGCGGCTCCGGCCTGCGCCGACGTCAGCTGTGCTGCCACGACACGGCACGGTATGCGGCTGCGCCGGCGCTGGCAACGGTCCGGGCGCCGGAGCGGGCGCGGCAAGGGTTTCCCCTCATGGCCGGTCCGGGACGCAGGGGATTCCTCCGATGCCGCCGGACCGCCCGGCGGACCACCGTGTTCACCACCCCGGCCAGTGCCTCGCAGACCCCCACCGGCCACGGCCCGGGCCCCGCAGCCGACCAAACGGTCGGTGCCCCCACGAGAGGAACCCCGCCGTGCGTGCTCTTCCCCACCGGCCCCTGCTGGCCGGTCTCGCCGCCGCCCTGGCGCTGGCCGGTCTCAACGCCCTGCCCGCCGCCGCCGCACCGCCGACGGACACCACGGCCGCGCGGATCCTGGCCGCCGTCCAGCGGGACTTCGGCCTGACGGCCGCTCAGGCCCGGGAGCGGGTCGCCGACGAGAGCGCCGCGGCGCACACGGCCACCCTGGTCCGGGGCCGGATCGGCGACCGGGTCGCGGGTCTCTGGTTCGACGCCGCCACCGGCCGGCTGAACGCCGCCGTCACCGGCGAGTCCGACGCCGCGCTGGCCCGGGCGGCCGGTGCCGTGCCGCGCCTGGTCGCCCACGGCCCGGCCGAACTCGCGGCCACCGCACGGGCGGTGACCGCCCTGGTCGGCCCGGGCGTGCCCGGCGTCCACTCCTGGGGCCCGGACGTGCGCGGCAACCGGATCGAGGTGACCGTCGCCGCCACCGGCCGGACGGCGGCCACCGAAACCTTCCTCACCCGGCTCGGGGCGCTCGGCGACCTGGTCCGGGTCGGCGTCTCGGACCAGGCGCCCCGGCAGCAGGCCGACGTGGTCGGCGGTGACAAGTGGACCCCAGGCACCGAGAGCCCCTGCTCGATCGGCTTCCCGGTGACCCGCACCAGCGGCGGGGCGAAGGGCTTCCTGACGGCGGGTCACTGCACCAACGACGCCGACCAGGCGGCGTACGGCAAGGACGGCACCCGGGTCGGCACCTCCAACCGGGGCGGCGTCGGCAGCGTGAACGCCCGCGAGGGCGACATGGGCATCGTGGACGTCGACCAGCCCGGCTGGAACGTCGCGGCCAAGGTGGCGGGCTACGGGCAGGGCGACATCACCGTCACCGGCTCGGCCGAGGCCGTGGTCGGCACCGCGATCTGCCGCTCCGGCCAGACCACCGGCCTGCGCTGCGGCGAGGTGACCAAGGTCGACCAGAGCGTCGACTACGGGAACGTGGTCGTCGACGGACTCTCCTACTCCAGCGCCTGCTCGGCGGGCGGCGACTCGGGCGGGGCCTACGTCACCGCCACCGGCGGCAAGGCGGTCGGCCTGCACTCCGGCGGCGGCAGCGCCACCTGCACCTCGGGCAGCGGCGAGAAGTTCACCATCTTCCAGCCCGTCAACGAGGCCCTGACCAGGTTCGGCGCCGCCCTGGTGGTCTCCGCCCCGCAGCCCGACGGTGTCACCGTCGCGGCCGTCTCGGACCGGACCACCGCCCTGGGCACGGCGGTCGAGCTGCGCAACAGCGCGGAGGGCGGCACCGCCCCGTACACCTGGACCGCCACCGGGCTGCCCGCCGGTCTCGCCATCGCCGCCGCCACGGGCACCGTGACCGGCACCCCCACCACCGCCGGGAGCAGCTCGGTGACCGTGACCGCCACCGACAGCGCCGGCCGGACCGGTTCCACCGGCTTCAGCTGGACGGTCAGCGCCGGCCAGGGCGGCGGCACCCCGGTGCTCGCCAACCCGGGCAGCCAGACCGCCTACATCGGCAAGCCGGTCTCGCTCGCCCTCCGGGCCACCGGCGGCACCGCTCCGTACACCTTCAAGGCGGCCGGCCTCCCAGCCGGCCTGACCCTCAACCCGGCCACCGGGCTGGTCACCGGCGCGCCCACCGCCTGGGGCTTCCGCACCAGCACCCTCACCGTGACCGACGGCGCGGGCAGGTCCGCCTCGGTGAGCGTCACCTGGAACATCTACTTCTGACCGCCGCTCGGGAGCCCCGCAGGCACCCCGCCTGCGGGGCTCCCGGCGCGTCACAGGGCGGGGATCACCTCCGCGCCGTACGCGTCGATGGTGGCCTCGATCGCGTCGTGCATCGCGTACACCGCGAACTGGTCGACCCCCAGGTCCCGCAGTTGGCGCAGCTTGGCGAGCTGCGCCTGCGGCGGGCCGATCAGGCAGAACCGGTCGACGATCTCGTCCGGTACGAAGGCGGTGTCCGGATTGCCGGAGCGGCCGTGGTGGGCGTAGTCGTAGCCGTGCCGGTCCCGGATGTAGTCGGTCAGCGCCTCCGGCACCAGGCCGGAGTGCTCGCCGTAGCGGGAGACCAGGTCGGCGACGTGGTTGCCGACCATGCCGCCGAACCAGCGGCACTGCTCCCGGGCGTGCGCCAGCGCCTCGGGCGAGTCGTCGGCGGTGACGTACGCGGGCGCGGCCACGCAGACCGTGATCGAGGCGGGGTCGCGCCCGGCCCGCTCGGCGGCGGTGCGCACCGCCTTGACCATCCACTCGGTCAGGTAGGGGTCGGCCAGCTGGAGGATGAAGCCGTCCGCCTGCCGTCCCGTCAGGTCGAGTGCCTTCGGGCCGTACGCGCCCATCCAGACCGGGAGTTCGGCGCCGGGACGCACCCAGGGCAGCTGCATCGGGGTGCCGTCCACCTCGGCCTCCCGGCCCTCCGCCAGCTCCTTGATCGCGTGCATCCCGGCGGACAGCCGCTCCAGGGTGGCCGGGCGGCGGCCGGCCACCCGCATCGCGGAGTCGCCGCGCCCGATCCCGCACACCGTGCGGTTGCCGAACATGTCGTTCAGGGTGGCGAACAGCGAGGCGGTGACCTCCCAGGTCCTAGTCGACGGGTTGGTCACCATCGGACCGACCGTCAGGCGCAAGGTCTGCGCCAGGATCTGACTGTAGATCACGAAGGGCTCCTGCCAGAGCACCACCGAGTCGAAGGTCCACCCGTGGGTGAAGCCCGCCGCCTCGGCGCGCACCATCCGCTCGACCAGCAGCCGGGCGGGCGGGTCGGTCTGGAGTACGAGGCCGATGTCCAACTTGGTTCTCCTCAAGGGCCTGTCCGACCATTCGCGTCGGACCGGGCCGGGTCGTTCAGGGCCCCTCCTGCCCCTTGGCGGGCGAGGAGGGCGCGTGCGATCGGCGTGCGGGCCGGGCGGGCCGGACCCGACGGGGATGGTCGGACAGGCCCTACAGGTACTGACAGGTCGAGCGCGGCTGGTAGCGGCCGTGCCCGGCCTGGCCGAGGTAGACGTCGCCGTCGACCACCACCGTGCCCCGGGAGAGCACGGTGCGGGCCTTGCCGGTGAGCTGCCTGCCCTCGTACGCCGAGTAGTCCACGTTCATGTGGTGGGTGGCGGCCGAGACGGTCTGCACCGCGGTCGGGTCGTAGACCACCAGGTCGGCGTCGGCGCCCGGCGCGACGGTGCCCTTGCGCGGGTAGAGCCCGAACATCCGGGCCGGGGTGGCGCAGGCGATCTCGATCCACCGACGCCGGGTCAACTTCCCCTCCACCACCGCCTGGTGCAGCAGGTCCATCCGGTTCTCCACGCCCGGCAGGCCGTTCGGGATCTTCGAGAAGTCGCCCCGGCCGAGGTCCTTCTGCCCGACGAAACAGAACGGGCAGTGGTCGGTGGAGACCACCTGGAGGTCGTTGGTGCGCAGCCCCCGCCACAGCGCGGCCTGGTGCTCGCGCGGGCGCAGCGGCGTGGAGCAGACGTACTTGGCCCCCTCGAAGCCGGGCTCGGCCAGGTTGTCGGTCGACAGGTAGAGGTACTGGGGGCAGGTCTCGCCGAACACCGGCAGGCCCTCGTCCCGCGCCTTCGCCAACTCGGCCACGGCCGAGGCGGCCGAGACGTGCACCACGTACAGCGGGGCGCCCGCCACCTGGGCCAGCTTGATCGCCCGGTGGGTGGCCTCGGCCTCCAGCAGCTCGCGGCGCACCTCGCCGTGGTGGCGCGGGTCGGTCTTCCCGGCCGCCAGCGCCTGTTCGACCAGGACGTCGATCGCGATGCCGTTCTCGGCGTGCATCATGATCAGCCCGCCGTTGTCGGCACCGCGCTGCATGGCCCGCAGGATCTGGCCGTCGTCGCTGTAGAACACGCCCGGGTAGGCCATGAACAGCTTGAAGGAGGTCACCCCCTCCCCCACCAGCAGGTCCATCTCCTTCAGGCTGGCCTCGTTGACGTCCCCGAGGATCATGTGGAAGCCGTAGTCGATCGCGCAGACCCCGGCCGCCTTCTCGTGCCAGGCGTCCAGCCCGGCCCGCAGCGAGGAGCCGACCGACTGGACCGCGAAGTCCACGATGGTGGTGGTGCCGCCGAAGGCGGCGGCCCGGGTGCCGGTCTCGAAGGTGTCGCTGGCCTCGGTGCCGCCGAACGGCAGCTGCATGTGGGTGTGGGCGTCCACGCCGCCGGGGATCACGTACTGTCCGGTGGCGTCGATCACCCGGTCCGCCGTCCAGCCGGCGGCCGGCTCGCTGCCGGTGGACGCCAGCGCGACCACCTGCTCGCCCTCGACCAGCACGTCCGCGTGCATCTCCTCGGCGGCGGTGATCACCAGGCCGCCGCGGATCACGGTACGGGTCATCTGACGCCCCCTCAGGCTTCCGTCAGCGGGCCGTAGGCGTCCGGGCGCCGGTCCCGGTAGAACGCCCACTGCTGCCTGACCTGCTCGATCAGGTCCAGGTCCAGGTCGCGGACCACCAGCTCCTCGTCCTTGTCCGAGGCGACCTCGCCGACGAACTGGCCGCGCGGGTCGACGAAGTAGGAGGTGCCGTAGAAGTCGTTGTCGCCGTACTCCTCCACCCCGACCCGGTTGATCGCGGCGATGTAGTACTCGTTGGCCACCGCGGCGGCCGGCTGCTCCAGCTGCCAGAGGTAGGCGGACAGGCCCCGGCTGGTGGCCGAGGGGTTGTAGACGATCTCGGCCCCGGCCAGGCCGAGCGCGCGCCAGCCCTCGGGGAAGTGCCGGTCGTAGCAGATGTACACGCCGACCTTGCCGACCGCGGTGTCGAACACCGGCCAGCCGAGGTTCCCGGGCTTGAAGTAGTACTTCTCCCAGAAGCCCTTCACCTGCGGGATGTGGTGCTTGCGGTACTTGCCGAGGTAGGAGCCGTCCGCGTCGATCACCGCGGCGGTGTTGTAGTAGAAGCCCGACTGCTCGACCTCGTACACCGGCACCACGACCACCAGGCCCAGCTCCCTGGCCAGCGCCTGCATCCGCCGCACCGTCGGCCCGTCCGGCACCGGCTCGGCCCAGCGGTAGTGCTCGGGCTCCTGGACCTGACAGAAGTACGGGGCGTTGAAGACCTCCTGGAACCCGATGATCTGCGCGCCCTGCGCGGCGGCGTCCCGCGCCGCCCGCTCGTGGGCCGCGATCATTGTCTCCTTGTCCCCTGTCCACGCGGTCTGGAACAGGGCGGCACGTACGACACGACTCATGACGGACTCCCTCGCAGCAGCGGTGTGACCGTGAGACTAGGAGTAATGCCCCCCGCCGGCCCGCGTCACGCGCCGGGAAGCGGAACTTCTCTCCCCGGACGGAGAGCGCTCACGTCCGCCTTCACGACTCGAACGCGGGCACTCGCGCTGAGCCTCCGTCAGGCCCCTTTTCCCGTCCGGCGGAAGAAGTCCGCGCATTGACGTTGCCATGACTTGAACGGCGTCCGTAGGATTTCCTGGAGAGCGCTCTCAGCACGGTCCTCCCCTTCCTCCCCCACAAGTCAAGGGTGGTTCCCCCATGCCTGCTGCACCCCGCCCACGCCGCCGACCCCTCGGCGGACTGCTCTCCCTGCTCGGCGCCGGCCTGCTGGCGGCCGCCCTGCTCGCGCCGACCGCCCCCGGCGCCGCCACCGGGCCCGACGGCACCGCCCCGGTCGCCGCGCAGAGCTGGAACGACGACTTCGACGGACCGGCCGGCTCGGCCGTCGACCCCACCAAGTGGACGGTGGAGACCGGCGGTTCGGGCAACGGCAACCACGAGCTCCAGTACTACACGCCGGGGGCGCAGAACGCCGCGCTGGACGGCCAGGGCAACCTGGTCATCACCGCCAGGCGCAACACCGACGGCGGCCTGGCCTGCTGGTACGGCACCTGCCAGTACACCTCGGCCCGGCTGAACACCGCCCGCACCTTCACCCAGGCGTACGGGCACTTCGAGTCCCGCATCAAGATCCCGCGCGGCCAGGGCATCTGGCCCGCCTTCTGGATGCTCGGCAACGACCTCGGCACGGCGGGCTGGCCCACCAGCGGCGAGATCGACGTGATGGAGAACATCGGCCGCGAGCCGGGCACCGTGCACGGCACCATCCACGGCCCCGGCTACTCGGGGGCGGGCGGCATCGGTGCCCCGTACAGCCTGCCGGCGGGGCAGTCCTTCGCGGACGCCTTCCACACCTTCGCGGTGGACTGGAGCCCCTCCGCGATCACCTGGTCGGTGGACGGCCACGCCTACCAGACCCGGACGCCGGCCGACCTGGGCGGCAACCGCTGGGTGTTCGACCACCCGTTCTTCGTCATCCTCAACCTGGCGGTCGGCGGCGACTGGCCGGGCAGCCCCGACGGTTCGTCGACCTACCCGCAGACCATGACCGTCGACTACGTGCACACCACCACCTGGGGCGGCAGCTCCGGTCTGCCGTACACCGGCCGGATCACCGGCCCGGGCGGCATGTGCGTCGACGTGGCCGGCGCCTCCAGCGTCGACCGCACCCCGATCCAGCTGCACAACTGCACCGGCGGCGCGGCCCAGCAGTGGACGGTCGGCACCGACGGCACCGTCCGGGCCCTCGGCAAGTGCCTGGACGTGGACGGCGCCTCGCACAACGACGGCGCCGTCATCCAGCTCTACACCTGCAACGGCACCGGCGCCCAGCAGTGGACGTACCGCTCCGGCCACGACTTCCTGAACCCCAGCTCCGGCAAGTGCCTGGACTCCCCGAACGGCTCCGCCGCCGACGGCACCCGGCTCCAGCTGTGGACCTGCAACGGCAGCGCGGCCCAGCGGTGGACCCTCGGCTGACCACACCGCTGCGCGGGCGGAGCCACCCGGCCACCGGCTCCGCCCGCCCGGCCCGAGGGGCCGTCAGCAGGTGCAGAAGACCGTCAGGGTGATGGACTCCGGCGGCGGCGGGGAGCCGTCGTACGGAGCGATCCAGGCACCGACGCCCTCGTCGCCGGCGTTGGTCCAGCGGACCCGCTGGTCCGGACCGAGCGGGCTGCCGTCGCCGTTGGTGACCTTCCAGTCGGTGAGGTGCGTGCCCTCCGGACAGTGGGCCTCCACTCCGCCCGGGGAGCCGGTCACCGAGACACTGGTGGTGTCGTCGGCCTGGGCCGGGCCGGCCAGCAGGGCGGCGAGGCCGGCCGCGGCCAGACCCACCCCCAGGAGTCGCTTGCGCATGGATGTCCTTCCGTCGTCCGCCCAACTCGTTCGTGGACGGTCCACGACAGTGTCCCCGCTACCCAGGGTGATATGCCGGGCACCCTGCGAAGTCACCCGCGCGAGTGCGCGGCGGTGCGGCCCGGCCGTGCGCGCCCGAGCTTTGCCCGTGACGTTCCCAACCAGGCAAGATGGCCCGGTGACCCTCCTGGACCTGATGCCGAAGCCCGCTACCCCCGACGCCCTGTACGAGACCTTCGCCGAGTGGGCGCAGGACCGTGGCATCACGCTCTACCCCGCCCAGGAGGAGGCGCTGATCGAGTTGGTCTCGGGCAACAACGTCATCCTCGCCACCCCCACCGGGTCAGGGAAGAGCCTGGTCGCGGCGGGTGCGCACTTCGCCGCGCTGGCCGAGGGCAAGCGCACCTTCTACACCGCGCCGATCAAGGCCCTGGTCTCGGAGAAGTTCTTCGACCTGGTGAAGATGTTCGGCACCGAGCAGGTCGGCATGATGACGGGTGACGCCAGCGTCAACCCGACCGCGCCGATCATCTGCTGCACCGCCGAGGTGCTCGCCAACATCGCGCTCCGCGACGGCGCCCGGGCCGACGTCGGCCAGGTGGTGATGGACGAGTTCCACTTCTACGCCGAGCCGGACCGGGGCTGGGCCTGGCAGATTCCGATCCTCGAACTCCCGCACGTGCAGTTCCTGCTGATGTCCGCCACCCTCGGCGACGTCCGCCGGTTCGAGGAGGACCTGACCCGCCGCACCGGCCGCCCGACCACCGTGGTGCGCTCGGTCACCCGCCCGGTGCCGCTGTTCTACGAGTACCGCCGCACCAACCTGCACGACACCCTGGAGGAGTTGCTGAAGACCGGTCAGGCCCCGGTCTACGTGGTGCACTTCACCCAGAAGGAAGCCGTCGAGCGCGCCCAGTCGCTGATGAGCATCAACATGTGCACGAAGGCGGAGAAGGACGCCATCGCCGACCTGATCGGCGGCTTCCGGTTCACCACCAAGTTCGGCCGCAACCTCTCCCGCTACGTCCGGCACGGCATCGGCGTGCACCACGCGGGCATGCTGCCCAAGTACCGCCGGCTGGTCGAGCGCCTCGCCCAGGCCGGGCTGCTCAAGGTCATCTGCGGCACCGACACCCTCGGCGTCGGCGTCAACGTGCCGATCCGCACCGTGCTGTTCACCGCGCTCTCCAAGTACGACGGCCAGCGGGTCCGGGTGCTGCGCGCCCGGGAGTTCCACCAGATCGCCGGCCGGGCCGGCCGGGCCGGCTTCGACACCGTCGGCCAGGTGGTGGCCCAGGCGCCCGAGCACGTGATCGAGAACGACAAGATGGTCGCCAAGGCCGGCGACGACCCGAAGAAGAAGCGCAAGGTGGTCCGGAAGAAGGCCCCCGAGGGCTTCGTCAGCTGGTCCGAGGAGACCTTCGAGCGCCTGATCGGCGCCGACCCGGAGCCGCTGGTGTCCCGGTTCAAGGTCAGCCACGCCATGCTGCTCTCCGTCATCGGCCGCCCCGGCAACGCCTTCGAGGCGATGCGCCACCTGCTGACCGACAACCACGAGGAGCGCTCGGCCCAGCGCCGGCACATCCGCAGCGCGATCGCCATCTACCGCTCGCTGCTCGCGGGCGGCGTGGTCGAGCGCCTGCCGGAGCCGGACGCCGAGGGCCGGATCGTCCGCCTCACCGTCGACCTGCAGGAGAACTTCGCGCTCAACCAGCCGCTCTCCACCTTCGCGCTGGCCGCCTTCGAGCTGATCGACCAGGAGTCCCCCTCCTACGCGATGGACATCGTCTCGGTGGTCGAGGCCACCCTCGACGACCCGCGCCAGATCCTCGCCTCGCAGCAGAACAAGGCGCGCGGCGAGGCGATCGGCGAGATGAAGCGGGACGGCATCGAGTACGAGGAGCGGATGGAGCGGCTCCAGGACATCACCTACCCCAAGCCGCTCGAGGAGCTGCTCGGCCACGCCTACGAGGTCTACCGCCAGGCCCACCCGTGGATCGGCGACCACCACCTCGCGCCCAAGTCCGTGGTCCGCGACCTCTACGAGCGGGCGATGACCTTCTCGGACTACGTCGGCCACTACGACCTGGCCCGCACCGAGGGCATCGTGCTGCGCTACCTGGCCGGCGCGTTCAAGGCGCTGGAGCAGACCGTCCCGGACGACCTGAAGACCGACGACCTCAAGGACGTCATCGCCTGGCTCGGCGAGCTGGTCCGCCAGGTCGACTCCAGCCTGCTGGACGAGTGGGAGCAGCTGGCCAACCCCACCTCCCCGGCGACCACCGAGGTCCGGCTGGACGACAAGCCCGCCCCGGTCACCGCGAACGCCCGCGCCTTCCGGGTGCTGGTGCGCAACGAGATGTTCCGCCGGGTCGAGCTCTGCGCGCTCGAACAGTACGGCACGCTGGGCGAGTTGGACGGCGAGTACGGCTGGGACCGCGACCGCTGGGCGGACGCGATGGACGGGTACTGGGAGGAGCACGACGACCTCGGCACCGGCCCGAACGCGCGCGGTCCCAAGATGCTGCTGATCGAGGAGGACCCGGAGGAGGGCTCCTGGCGGGTCCGGCAGATCTTCGAGGACCCGGCCGGCGACCAGGACTGGGGCATCAGCGCCGAGGTCGACCTGTACGGCTCCGACGAGGAGGGCCGCGCCGTCCTCCGGGTCACCGGCGTGAACCGCCTGGACGGCTGACCCTCCGACACCTGCCGCGGGCCGCCCGGATTCTCCCGGGCGGCCCGCGGCGTGCCCAGGGCTTGTCAGCGGCTGTGCCGTCCACCATGATCTGCCCTATGCCCAGCGTCCTCGCCGCCAAGACCGACCGGCACCTGGTGGGCGGGAGAAGGAGCGGTGGTGGGGTGCGTGCCTCGGCGGTGCCGAGGAGGGAGTCCCTGCGGAGCATCGGCGACCGACGAGAAGCCGTCGAGGTGCGGGCCCCGGCGCCGCGACGCCGCCCACCAGGTGCCGGTCGGTCCAAGGTGCCCTGTCCGTAGTCCGGTTCGACCGGACGCCGACGCCCCCGCTGTCACCTTTCCGAGGACACCCCATGCCCGTGTTGTTCCACTGGTTCCTCCCCACCGGCGGCGACGGCCGCGACCCGGGCGGGGTCACCTCCGTCCAGGGCCGCACCGAGGCGGCCACCCGCCGCCCGGCCGACATCGGCTACCTGGGCCAGGTGGCCAGGGCCGCCGAACAGGCCGGTTTCAGCTCGCTGCTGGCCCCGGTCGGCCTCGGCTGCGTCGACCCCTGGATCGTCGCCACGGCGGTGGCCCAGCACACCGACCGGATCGGCTTCCTGGTGGCCTTCCGCACCGGCTTCGCCAGTCCCACCCTGCTGGCCCAACAGGCCGACGCCTTCCGGCGGTTCGCCGGCGGGCGGCTCCGGCTGAACGTCGTCACCGGCGGCGACCCGGCCGAGCAGCGCGCCTACGGGGACACGCTGTCCCACGACGAGCGGTACGAGCGCACCGACGAGGTGATGGCGGCGCTGCGCGACCTGCTGGACGGCGGCACGGTCGACTGGGCCGGCCGGCACGTCTCGCTCGCCGGCGCGGCGCTGGTGGACCCCGCCGTCGAGCACCCGGTGCCGCTGTACTTCGGCGGTGCCAGCCCGGCCGCCGAGGCGGTGGCGGCCCGCCGCGCGGACGTCCAACTCCTCTGGGGCGAAACACCGGTGGCGCTCGGCGAGCGAATAGCCCGGCTGCGGAAGCTGGCCGCCGCGCACGGGCGGACCCTGCGCTACGGCCTGCGGCTGCACGTGATCTCCCGGGACACCGCCGCCGAAGCCTGGGCCGAGGCGGACCGGATGCTGGCCCGGATGGACCCGGCCGCCGTGCTGGCCACCCAGCAGCGGTTCGCCGCGATGGACTCCACCGGGCAGGCCCGGATGACCGCCCTGCACCGGGGCGGCACCGACGCGCTGGAGGTCTCCCCCAACCTGTGGGCCGGCATCGGCCTGGTCCGCGAGGGCGCGGGCACCGCGCTGGTCGGCTCGCACCAAGAGGTCGCCGAACGCCTGGCCGAGTACCGGGAGTTGGGGATCGAGGAGTTCGTCCTCTCCGGCTACCCGCATCTGGAGGAGGCCTACCGGGTGGGCGAGGAGGTGCTGCCGAGGCTGCGCGCGCTCACCCCGACCGGCGGCACCGGATGACCGGCGGACTGCCCCGCAGCGTCCGGATCGGCTACGGCCTCGGCTCGCTCGGCACCGGCACCTTCGGCACCGTCCCCGGGCTGATCCTGCTCTACTACCTGACCGACGTGCTGGCGGTGCCGGCCGCCGTGGCCGGGGCCGCCGTCTTCCTGCCCAAGGTCTGGGACGTGCTGGTCAATCCGCTGGTCGGCGCGCTCTCCGACCGCAGCCGGCTGCCCGGCGGGCCGCGCCGTCCGTTCCTGCTGATCGGCGCCTGCACGCTGCCGCCGCTGTTCGCGCTGATCTTCGCCGCACCGCCGCTGCGCGGCGCGGCCGCGGCCGCCTACGTCGCGGTGCTCTTCCTGCTGGCGGCCACCGCCTACGCGGTCTTCCAGGTACCGTACGTCGCGCTGCCCGCCGAGATGACGGCGGATCAGGGCGAGCGGGCCCGGGTGCTCGGCTGGCGGGTCGGCTTCCTCGGGGTGGCGATCCTGCTGTCCGGCGCGCTGGCCCCGGCGATCGCGCACGCCGACGGCGACACCCCGGCGAGCTACCGGCTGATGGGCCTGGCGGTGGCCGTCCTGCTCGCGGTCGGGATGTTCGGCGCCTGGCACTTCACCCGGCACGCCCCGGCGGTCGCCCGCAACGACTCCGAGCCGTCCCTGCGGGCCCAGGTGGCGACCGCCCGGGACAACCCGGCGTTCCTGAACCTGGCCGGGATGTGGACCCTCCAGGCCCTCGCGGTCGGGGTGATGCTGGCGGGCGTGCAGTACTTCGCCACCTACACCCTGGGGTCGGCGGCGGCCGTCACCCCGCTGTTCGCCTGCATGATCGGCCCGCTGGTGCTGGTGATGCCGCTGTGGAACCGCCTGGCGGCCCGCCGGGGCGTCAAGTACGCGCAGTGGTACGCCAGTTCACTGTTCCTGCTGGCGGCCCTCGCGCTCGCGCTGACCCCGGTGGCCGGACACTGGCTCGGGTACACCGCCGTCGCGCTGGTCGGCATCGCCTACGCGGGGCTCCAGTTGCTGCCGCTGACCATGCTCGCCGACACGCTGGCCGCCGACCACCACCGCACCGGCCGGACCAGGGCGGGCACCTTCACCGGCCTGTGGACCGCCGCCGAGACGCTCGGCTTCGCCCTCGGTGCGGGCGCCTTCGCCGCGGTGCTGGCGGTCAGCGGTTTCCGCTCCTCGGACGCCGGTCACCGGGTGGCGCAGCCCGGCTCCGCGCTCACCGGCATCACCGTCGGCATGAGCCTGCTGCCCGCCGTCCTGACCGCGCTGAGCCTCTGGCTGCTGCACCGCTACTCCCTCGACGAGGAGGAGACCCGCCGTGTCCCCTGACCCCGCCCGCCCCGCCGCCGAGGTGCTCGCCGACCTGCGCGCCCTGCGCGGCGCCGACGCCCCCACCCGGGGCGGCCGCACCTTCGCCTACGTCTACGACCCCGCGCTGCCGGGCCTGGACGAGCTGGCCGCCGCCGCGTACGCCGAG
Source organism: Kitasatospora sp. NPDC101801 (assembly GCF_044766665.1). Taxonomy (NCBI): domain Bacteria; kingdom Bacillati; phylum Actinomycetota; class Actinomycetes; order Kitasatosporales; family Streptomycetaceae; genus Kitasatospora; species Kitasatospora sp. NPDC101801. The sequence continues at coordinate 18,388 of NZ_JBIWML010000033.1, read as the reverse complement.
TTCGCCACCGTCAACGGCCTGGACATGACCGTCTTCCCGAGCGTCGCCCGGTTGGAGAACGACCTGGTCGGCGCGGCGGCCGCGCTGCTCGGCGCACCGGGCACCCAGGGCACCTTCACCAGTGGCGGCACCGAGAGCATCCTGCTCGCCGTGAAGACCGCCCGCGACCACGCCCGGGTCACCCGTGGGGTGACCGACCCTCAGCTCCTGCTGCCCGCCACCGCGCACGCCGCCTTCCACAAGGCGGCCGGCTACCTGGGCCTGGAGACGGTCGTCGTCCCGGTCGACCCGGTCACCTTCCGGGCCGACGCCGACGCCCTCGCGGCGGCGATCACCGACCGCACCGTGCTGACCGTCGCCTCCGCACCGTCCTACCCGCACGGCGTGATCGACCCCGTCGCGGAGATCGCCGCCGCCTCGGCGGAGCGCGGTGTGCTCTGCCACGTGGACGCCTGCATCGGCGGCTGGCTGCTCCCGTACCTGCGCCGGGCCGGCCGCCCGGTGCCCGCCTTCGACCTGACCGTGCCCGGCGTCACCTCGCTCTCGGTCGACCTGCACAAGTACGGCTACGCCGACAAGGGCGCCTCCGTGGTGCTCTACCGCGACGCCGAGCTGCGCCGCCACCAGTACTTCGCGCACGCGGGTTGGCCCGGCTACCCCGTGGTCAACCCGACCGTCCAGGGCACCAAGTCGGCCGGACTGCTGGCCCAGGCCTGGGCCGTCCTGCAGTACGTCGGCGAGGACGGCTACACGGCCCTGGCCGCCGGGGTGGCGGACGCCTCCGACCGGCTGCTGGCCGGGCTGCGCGACACCGAGGGCGTCGAGGTGCTCGGCGATCCGTCCGCCGGGCTGGTCTCCTTCACCCTTCCGGCGGGCCTGAGCCTGCTGCTGCACCTGGCCGACGAACTGCGCGAGCGCGGCTGGTACCTGCAACCCCAGCTCTCCCACGGCGAGTTGCCCGCCAACCTGCACCTCACCCTGACCCCGGCCACCGTCGACCGGGTGGACGGCCTGCTGGCCGATCTGCGGGAGGCCCTGAAGACCGCCCGCACCCTGCCGCCGGTCTCGGTCGACCCCGGCGTGCTGGAGCTGGCCGCCGCCCTGGACCCGGCGACCCTTGGCCCCGAGGAGGTCGCCGCCGTGCTGGCCTTCGCCGGGCTGACCGGCGCCGGTGGGCTGCCGACCCGGATGGCGCCGGTGCTGGTGCTGCTGGACGCGCTCCCCGCACCGTTGCAGGAGCGGCTGCTGGCGGAGTTCGTGGGGTCGATCTTCCGGATCTGACCGGCCGTCACCGAACGCGCCCCCGGCCGGGGCGTCTCCGGGCGGCGGCCCGACCGCCCGTCAGACCCGGGACCGCAGCCGGCGCAGCATCCGGGCGTCCTGGAAGCCGACCACCCGGGCGGCGGCCTCGACCGTGCTGCCCCGGGTGATCAGGTGCTCGGCCCGTTCGACCCGCAGCTCCTGCTGGTAGCGCAGCGGGGTGAGGCCGGTGGCCTCGGTGAACCGGCGGGTGAGGGTCCGTTCGCTGACCCCGGAGGCCGCGGCCAGGTCGGCGAGCGCGAGCCGGTCGGTGAACCGGTTGTCGATCAGATCCTGCACCCGGTGGATGGCGTCGCTGAGGTGGGTGCGGTGCCGGAGCAGCGCGCTGGTCTGCTGCTCGTCGCCGTTGCGGCGGGCGTAGACCACCATGTCCCGGGCCACCTTGGCGGCGGCGGCCGGGCCGTGCCGGACGGCGACCAGGTGCAGCGCGAGGTCGATGCCGCTGGCGATCCCGGCCGAGCTGACCACCCGGTCGTCCACCACGTAGAGCACGTCCCGCACCACGGTGGCCCGGGGGTAGCAGCGGGCGAGCTCGTCCTGCGCCTCGTGGTGGGTGGTGCAGCGCCGCCCGTCCAGCAGCCCGGCCCGGCCCAGCGCGTCCGCGCCCGCGCAGATGCTGGCCACCGTCCCGCCCGCCGCGTGATGCGCCGTCAGCCGGGCCAGCGTGTCGTCGTGCAGCGCACCATTGCTGCGCAGCGAGGGCGCGCGCCAACCGGGCACCACCAGCAGGTCCTCGGCTCCCAGCTCCGGCCAGTCGGTGGCGGCCCGCAGATCCAGGCCCTGCGCGGTCGGCACGTCCTCCTGCTCGGCCACGTAGCTGACCCGGTAGTCGTAGCCGAAGTCCGCCGCGGTCGAGAAGACCTGGGCGGGCCCGGCCAGGTCCAGCAGATGCAGCTGCGGGACGAGCAGGAAGACCACCTGCGTCACGATCCGGTCAGCTCCTCCACGGTGGCCACCCGGGCGAACCGGCCCGCGAGGGCGTACTCGGTGCGGGTGATGATCTGATCGGTGGTCAGGGTACGCGGGTCGGCCAGGATCTCGGCCAGGCTGCGGCCCGCCGGGGCGTCCCGGTGCTCGATGGGGTGGGTCGCGGTCGCGTCGGTCACGAAGGTGACGTCGTACCCGAGGTCGGAGGCGACCCGGGCGGTGGTCTCGCAGCACTGCTCGGTCCGGATGCCGCTGATCACCACCTCCCGGACGCCCCGCTCGGTGAGCTGCTGCTGCAGGTTCGTGGTGGTGAACGCGTTGTGGGAGGTCTTGCTGACCACCGGTTCGCCCTCGGCCGGGGCCCGCACCCCCTCGATCAGGCGGACGTGGCCCAGCGCCGGGTCGAAGACCGTACCCGTCCCCGGCTCGGAGTGCAGGACCCACACCACCAGGTCCCCGGCCGCCCGGGTGGCGTCGACCAGCCTGTTCACCTGCCCGACGATGTCGGGGTTGGACACGGCGGCCCAGTTCTCCCGCTGCCGGAACGATTCCTGGACGTCGATGACGACGAGTGCGCTGTTCATGCCTCGATCCTGCTGCCTGCCGGTCCCTCCGCGACAGACACCATCATGCCCCGATCCGGAACGATCCGGTCACCGCCGCCGAACCACTGCTCAGTCGAAGTCGTACACCGTGACCGGCACCCCCGCCCCGGTCAGCCGCGCCGTCACCAACGGCTCCACCCGGTCCCAGCGCCCGCCCGCGAGGCCGCAGCCGATCCGGGGCATGTGCACGGAGGCCCCGAGCTCCCGCACCTGCGGAGCCAGCCGGGCGAGGGCGGCGTCGATCGCCTCGTAGCGGACCGGGACGCCCTGGGACCGACTCGTCCTGATCCCCCGCTGGCCGACCAGGTTGGCCACCCACACGTACCGCTCCACCTGCACCAACTGCACCGCACCGAGCCCGAAGTCGTTGCCCGCCCGCTCGCGGTGCCACCGCCGGAACGCCGCCTCGGGCTCCGGCCAGCGCTTGGACAGCGCGACTACGAAGCCCTTGCCCCAGCCGCCCAGGTCGTTGCAGACGTGGGCGATCACCTTGACGCCCTTGCCCTGCGGGGCCGTGGCGTCCCCCCGTACGTAGTCGATCAGTTCACCCATCCGCGCAGGCTATCCACCGCTCCTGACATCCCCTACCGGATTTTCCTGACGGGCCGTCCGGTCGCACCAGCGGGCGCCCCTCGCCGCAGCGGCCCGACTGCTCAGGTCGGCGGTTCCGAGGGCTGATCGGTGCAGCCGTGTGGTCAGCGTGCTACGGATCAGATGCGGTTGCCATGACCGGTGGGGTCAGAATCGGTTGGGGTACTTGATTGCCAAGATCAGGAAGATGATCAGTGCAACGGCCACGATCAGGCCGACGGCGATTCTGACGTTCATCGGAACCTCGCGATTGTCTGTGCGCGGCGTGGCTTGCCTGTCCGTGCATCGGTGGGGTTTCCGCGGCCGTTCGGCGGCAGGGCGGGGCGCCTTGCCGGGGACCGGGGCTCACGGCTCCGGGCCCTTGGTGCGCGCGGTGGTGGGGTCGAGGTGGTAGGTCACGGTGGAGACGACCGCGTTGGTGCGACGTCGCAGGAGGGCGGCCAGGAGGGCGGAGCGGCGGCCTTGGAGCAGGCGTTCCAGGTGCCGGCGCGGGAGCTTCTCGGGGATGAGGACGGTGACGTGGTGGCCCTCGGCGGTGGCCTGCTGGATGTACTGGACGATGGGGGTGAGCAGGGTGTGGTGGGGGCTGGGGAGCAGTTCCAACGGCACGTCGGGGGCCCACAGTTCCCACTGGCGGGCGAGGGTCGTGGTGGCGCTCTCGCCGCTGTGGACGGTGACGGCGACGACTGTGCCGCCGAGGGTGAGGGCGCGGGCGAGGACGGCGGCGGTGACGGTGCTCAGTTCGCCGACGGGGACGACCACCAGGCCGCGCCCGGGGATCGGCCTGGGTGGGAGCCGGCCGATACCGGTGGCCAGGGCCACCGCCGCGTAGTAGCGCTCGACCCTGGCGAGCAGCAGCATCAGCAGCGGGACGACCACGACGACCGCCCAGGCGCCTGCGGTGAACTTGAACACCACCAGGACGGCGGTGGCCGTCAGGGTCAGGGTGCAGCCGGTCGCGTTGAGCGCGGCCAGCCGCCGCCAGCGCGGGGGCCGGGTGCGCAGCCAGTGCCGCACCATGCCGAGCTGGCTGATCGTGAAGCCGATGAAGATGCCGAGGGCGAACAGCGGGATCAGCCGGTCGGTGACCGCGCCCGTGGCGGCCAGCAGCAGTGCGGTCAGCGCGGCGAGTGCCAGCACACCGACGCGGTGCACGGGGCGGGCGGAGCGCAGCGCGAAGACGTGGGGCAGCTGGTTGTCCTTGGCGAGCAGGGAGAGCAGCAGCGGCAGGGCGCCGAAGCTGGTGTTGGCGGCGGCGGCCAGGAGCAGCGCGACGGTGAGGTTGGCGGCGTAGTAGGGCCACCCGGTGCCCAGCGAGTGCGCGGTGAGCTGGGCGAGGACGGTGACGTCGGCGCGGGGGACGATGCGGTCGCGGGCGAGCAGGTAGCCGATGCCGATCAGCATGACGGTGAGCAGGGCGCCGAGGAGCAGTTGGGTGCGCTGGGCGGTGCGCACGCGCGGCTCGCGGAATGCGGGGACGCCGTTGGCGATCGCTTCGACACCGCTGATGGCGGTGCAGCCGGAGGCGAACGCCTTGAGCAGGAGCACCAGGCCCAGCCCTTGGGTGGTGGCGACGGTGGGCCGACCGCCGGCTTCGGCGGCCGGCGCCGGGTGGGCCACGCCGAGGGCGATCACGGCCAGGACGAGGGCGATGAAGAGCACGGTGAGCGGCATGAGCAGCCGGGCGCTGTCGGCGAGTCCGCGCAGGTTGACGGCGGTGAGCAGGACGAGTGCTCCCGTGGCGGTGAGCAGCAGGTGGCCGGTGAGCGCCGGGAAGGCGGAGGCCAGACTGGCCGCTCCGGTGGCCAGACTGACCGCTGCGGTCAGGACGTAGTCGACCACCAGGCCGGCTGCGGCCAGGCGGCTGGTCCGAGGGCCGAACTGCCGCTTGGCGACGGCGTAGGAGCCGCCGCCCTCGGGGTGCGCGGCGATCACCTGACGGTAGGACAGGACCAGCGTGGCGAGCAGGAGGGCGACGGTGATGTTCAGCGGCAGCATCGCGCCCATCGCACTGCTGCCGGCCACGGCCAGGGCGACCACCGCTGCCTCCGGTCCGTAGGCGACCGAGGTGAGGGCGTCCAGGGACAGTGCGGGTAGTCCGCCCACCGCGGTGAGACGGTCCCGGTCCCCGAGCCGGCGTGAGCGCACAACCTTCCGCAGCAGCCCGCGTCCTGGCAGCCGATGACGGTGCGTCACCGCTGTGGCCGAGGCTGGAAGCGGGGAACGGACGGGCTCCGAACCGCTGTCGGCAGCCGGCCCGGGTGACGGTGGGCCAGGTATGGACATCGGCACAACCACCTCCACCATTGCGAGTTCGACGTTGCCTGGTGGCTTCCTGCGATGACATTCTCCCCCGGTGCGCGGTGGATCGCTCGGGGCCGCCCACGCGGGGGGGGTGTACGCGGGAGCGCATGTGCGGCCCACACATTTCGTGACGCTCCGTCAGCACCCGAATGGCGGCGCATGACTGGGCCGCGAGCTGCGCCTGGCGGGCTTCTGTGCTGGTGGGATGACGGCATCGCGAGCTCCCCTGCCGCCGTTGGCGAGCAGCGCACATCGCCGCTGAATCCCGGTTGTTGACGGCTTGTTGGTGCAGATGCGGGTCGCGGACCGGGGCCGTCGACGGGTCACCCGGCGTCGACCGGCCCGGGCGGTCCTGAATTGCCGTCGGGCCGAATGACCCCAACACTGGTGCGCAGGCTGCAACTTGCCTGAGGGGGCACCTGCTGACCCCGAGGAGGCGGCAATGAACGAAGTCATCCTCTGCCCGGACGCGAACTGCGGGACCAGCCACGAGCTGGGCGTTGAGCCCGCCCGCCGCAGACTTCCCCGACGAAGGCCGGAGGGTTGGGCCGGGGTGGCCGGGAGGCGGCCATGCTGATCGCGTTGCTCGTCGTAGCGGTGGCGGTGGCGGCCGGATTCCTGGCCAACAGGTTCCTGCGTGCGCGTCTGATGGGTGCCGACGCGGAAGGAGTCGGCGCCAGTGATCTGCTCGAACCGCTCCTGACCCTGGCGGTGCTGGTCCTGGCCTTTGTCCTGGTCATGGCCTCGGAGTCCTTCGGCAGCGCGGAGAAGGCGGCACGTACCGAGGCCGGGGTGGTGGACCATCTCTTCGAGGTCGCCGAGTACGCGCCTGCCGCCCAGCGCAAGGCCATTCAGGCGGACGTGGTCTGCTACACCCGTGCGGTGCACGCGGTGGAGTGGCCCGCGATGGTGCGGGGTGAGGGATCGTCGGCACCCAGCGTGTGGACCACGGACATCCGGCGCCACTTCAAGGAGATGGACCCCAACGACGCGGTGTTCGGGATCCTGGTGCAGGCGGACCAGGACCGGTCCGAGGCACGCCAGAACCGGATCGCGGAGGCGACTCCGGCGGTTCCCCCGGCATTCAGCTGGTTCATGCTCATCAGCGTCGCCGTGACGCTCGCCGCTCTCGCCTTCTGCCTGCCCCGCAAGAGGAGAGGGGCGGAGATCGTGCTGCTGCTGGTCCTGGCGGGCCTGCTCACCGGTTCCCTGCTGATCATCCACGACATCGACCGGCCCTACGACGGCATGATCGCCATCCAGCCGACCGCCATCGACAACACCAAGGACGACGACACCGAGGACTACCTCGCCGCCTACGGCCCCGGCAGCCTGCCCTGCGACCTCATGGGCAAGCCGTCTGCCGCCGCGTGAACCGCAGCGGGTTCAGGCCGCAGGAGCCCTCGGGACGGCCGGCCGCAGGGGCCGCACTTCTCAGGCCGCTGCGGACCGGCTCCGCAGTCCCGATCGCGCCCTGGAGTCGGTGGGCCGGTTCGTGCTCGCGCCGGATGCCGAGGCCGCGCGCGCCCTGTGGGGGGACGTGGTCGGCCCGGGCCGACTCAGGGGGGTAGCAGGGTGCCGTTGAGCAGTCCGCGCGCCGTGTGGGCGGCGGCTGTCAGCCAGGCGGCGGCCAGGAGGACGTACAGCCCGACGGCGAGCCAGTCGTAGAGCTGGAGGCCGGTGTGCTGGGCCAGGCCCTCGGCGCCGGTGACGCAGGTGCCGACGGGGAAGGTGAAGGCCCACCACGTCATGGCGAAGCCCATGCCCTGGCGCCGGGCGCGGAGCACCGCTGCTGTCGCGAGTGCGAGCCAGGCCATGGCGAAGCCCATCACCGGAACGCCGTAGAGCACCGCGAACGCCGCGAAGCCTTGGACGTAGGGTGCCGGGACCACGTGCGGTGCGGCGTCGGCGAACTTGTTGGCGGCGGTCGTCGACTGGCCGAGCGGTCCCAGCACCAGGAAGAGGGTCGGGGTGAGGGCGAGCGGAAGCCGGGGACCGGTCAGCAGCCGGGCGAGGATGACGGGAAGCATCACCAGTGTCGCCAGCAGGCTCAGCCCGAACATCGCGTAGCAGCCGAGCAGCATCCCTTCTTGCCACTGGCCGGCGGGCAGGTGCGGGATCAGCAGTGGTCCGAGCGCAGCGGAGACCATGGGTGCGACCACGGGCAGCAGCCAGACGGGGGAGGCGCTCGCGGGGGTGAGGTCGTGGCGTACGGCCATCAGGTACGGGATCGCGAGGGCGGCGAGCAGCCCGACGGCGGTGCCCGCGGTGAAGAGGACGGCGTCCACGGCGATCGCCGCGTCGATGCCGATCCAGTCCGAGCCGACCAGGACCGTGCCCCCGCCCACCGCCAGGAGGGCCATCGAGAGGCAGCCGTAGAACGGCGCCACGGCCGGGTCGAGGAGGTGGGCCCGCCCCTGGTCGCGGTGGTAGGTCCAGTGGGCCGCGCGGGCGACGAGCAGGACGAGCAGCATGAGCGCCGACAGGGCCCACACCACCGTGCAGGCGGTGCGCAGGCCGGGGAAGCGCACCGGCAGGGCCGCTCCGGCGTTGGCGACGATGGCGGTGCCCATCACCGAGGCGTACCAGTTCGGCGCGAGGTGCCGGACGCGGGCCGCCCGACGACTCCCGCCCCGGTCGGCGGCGGGGGGACCTTCGGGGGCGAGGCCGCGGGGCGGACGGGGCTGCGCGCGAAGTGCCATGGCCTCAAGATCACCCGGAGCCCGGCTCCGCGCCACCCGACAGACGGCGATCGAGGCCGCCTGGCGGGTGGCTGAGGACTGCTGCGGGTGTGCGGTCAGCCGGGTGTCCAGGCTGATGGCTGCGGGAGGGTTCGGCGCGGGCTCTGCTCGGCCATGACGTACACCCGCGTTGTGGTGACCGGACTGCGAGCGCCTTGATGCTCCTCCGTCGGGCAGTCAACTCAACTGGCCCTGCGACAGGTTGACCGTGGCGCCTTCGTACAGGTTCGTCGGCAGGCAGGGCGCGGACGCCTGGCTCCGGCGCGCCTTTCGAACCGACGGAGAGCGTCTTCGACGGTCTTCCCGGCCGCGATCCGGGAACCGCTGGAGGAATGCCCGCTCCCGAAGGTCCGGCCCACCGAACCCGGGGCCGATGTCCGGAGCCTGGTGGAAAAGGGTGCCGACGTCCACTCAGGTCACTCGCGGCGGCGGGCTTCCTGAGCACGGGAGCACTGCGGATTGGTGCACGGTCCGGCAGCCCAACGGTCCTGCTGCTCCCCCTCGCGCTGGACCGTGCCCACGTGCACGGCCTGCACGGACGCTTTGCAGCGGTCGCAGGTGAGATTCTTCGGCTTGGAGTTCCCGTTTCGGGTGGTGGTCATGCTCTCAATCTAGCCACCCGGCGCAGCCGAGGCAGTGCCGACGGCGCCTGTCACCCCCACGGGCGAGCGTGTGCGGGAGCACGGCGCGGGCGGGCACCACCGGCGCTCGCAACCCCTTCCGGCACAGTCCCTGTGCGCCCTTCCGGCCGGCCCAGTCCCTCGGTGCACGCGGACACCGGTCCCGCCGAGACGGCGCCGCCGGCGGACGCAGCCTCGGGCACCCCGGTCGATGACCGCCCAGGGATCGCGGCCGTGTGCGTGCGCAGGAAGCTGTGCCACCTCGCAGCGGAGACCTGCTGTCCCGGTGGTGGCAGGGGCTGCCGCGGCTGCCGGCGGCCCAGGCCGGCGGCAGCAGGAGCCGCCCGGCGCACACCTGGCACACGTCACGATCCGCATCCGGTGCGCGAGTTGTACCACTGCCGCGCAGGCGTCTTCGGTCAGAGACGACGATGCCGTCACCGGACCTGCTCACGATCCGGCATCGCACCGAGCACCGCCGGCTCGGAACTCCGGGACTGCTCCGGACCGTCGAGTACGCACCTGCGCTCGAAGCGGGCGGGATCACTCGCGGGAAGGTCACACCGGCCCAAGCGGATGAACGGGTCCGCCTCCTCCCGAACCGCCAGGAGTCGACGCTCGGCCGGGCCGGGGTGCACGCCGTCCTGCGTCAGAGTTGCTTGGCGACTCAGGGTGGCGGTCAGGGCCTGACGGTCCGTCGGCAAGGGCGCGGGGGTTGCGCACCGGAGTGCTCGGCACCAGCCGGTGGCGACTGTGAAAATCGCTGTCCGATCACCGGAGCACGGTGGTAGACATCCGGCGTGGAAAAGAATCTTGAGTTCCCTGACCTGCTGCGCCTGATCGACGACCGGTCGGCCGCGTTCCGCGCTGCGGTCGCCGACGCGCCCAGTCTCGACGCCCAGGTGCCGACCTGCCCCGAGTGGACGCTGTTCGATCTGGCGAAGCACCTGGGTGGGGGAGACCGTTTCTGGGCCGCCATCGTCGGTGCGGGTCCTGCCGACGCTCCCCCGGCCGAGGCCGCCGCTACGCGCGCCGCTCTGGAAGTACCGCGGGAGCGTGAGGCCCTGCTGGCCTGGCTGGCCGCGTCGACCCAGCTCCTGCTGAGCGCCCTGCGCGAGACAGGACCGGACGCCGGCTGCTGGACGTGGTGGAGCGACCTGCAGACTCCGCGGACCTCCGGCGGAGTCGCCCGACACCGGGTCCAGGAGAGCGCGGTGCACACGTACGACGCCCGGCTCGCCGCAGGCACCACGCAGCCGCTGCCGACCGAGGTGGCCCTCGACGGTGTCGAGGAGTTCCTGTTCACCTGCGTCGCGTCGCCCAGCGCCTGGCCGCACAAGCCCACGACCTTCGACCTCCACGCCGCCGAGGGCCGCTCCTGGCGCCTCACGGTCGACGGCGACGGCGCACGCTCCACCCGCATCCCCGCACCCACGGCCGCGACCGGCGAGGACTCGGACCCAGCCGGCGCCTCCGTCCATGGCACGGCCAGTGAGTTGGTCATCTACTTGTACGACCGTATCCCGGCCGACTCCTTGCACGTTGACGGAGACGCAGCACTGCTCGACCTGCTCCGCGCCTGGGAACCGGAGGAGTAGGACGCACGCACGTCCTCGGCGCGTGCAGCCGTCGAAGCCACCCGGACGCCGGACCAGCGGACCGGGCGCCTGGGCGCTGTGGATCTGCTACCTCCCGATCCTGGCCTGGGGGCCACTGCTCGCCGTGGTCACCCGCGCCTACCACCTGCGCCGCACCCGCTGAACGAACTTTCGGGGTCACCGGTCAATTCACTGCACGAACGGTCGAGTTGGGCCACGGTTCGGCGTTGTTCGGAGAACCGACCGTCCCAACTGCCGGGCGTGCTACGTTCCGTGGTCAAAACAGAGACAGGTGACCCCGGCGGTGCGCCAACACCCCGGGGTCCGGCAGCAGGAGAGAGATTCCCGATGCGGGTTTATCGTAGCGCCCACGCGCGCAACTTCACCGTGCTTCCCAACGTCCTCCTCCAGGACCGCCGACTCAGCTACACCGCCCGTGGCCTGCTGGTCGACCTGCTCTCCCGGCCGGACGGCCGACGTGAGGACGGTCGCCAGATGGCCGACTCCAGCCCCCAGGGGCGGGGCACCGTCCGCCGGGCGTTGAGGGAGCTCACGGCGGCCGGGTACTACCGGGTCGACACCGTCCGCCTCCCCAACGGCACCGTCCGCTCGGAGGCCCACGTCTTCGACACCCCGCAGCGCACGCCACCGGGTGTCGCCCGCCCGGGCGCCGGTGGGCCGGACACCGGCCGTACAGACGCACCTTCTGTACAGGACGACGGGAAAGCACCCTCCCTCCCCGGCCGGCGAGCCGACGAACAGTCAGCCGATGTCCCCGACGAAGCGGCACGCGTGGCGGCGGACACTCTCCTCCGGGCAGTCCGCCCGGAGCCCCGACTGTGGCTGGGTGGGACCGAGGCCCTGGCCCTGGCGCCCTTGGTGACCGACTGGCTGGAACGTGGCGCCACCGCAGGCGAGTTGGCCCGCGCCCTGCTGGACGGCCTGCCGGCCACGGTGCACTCCCCCGTGGCCGTGCTGCGCAGCCGCCTGGAACGCAAGATGCCACCGCCCCGCACTGCGGCGCAGCGCCCGGCGGCCCGGTACGCCGAGTGCGACAGGTGCCATGACCCGGTGCCACAGCGCGGCATCTGCCGGGCCTGTGCGGGCCTCGGCGGACGGGTGGCCGCCGTCGGCAACGGCGCGACGGCTGCCCGCAGGGGCGCGGCACGGGCCCGAGCCGCGATGCACAGCGCCCGTGGCCCGTTCCCGGTCGGACTCCGCCCCTCGGCGGTGACCGGCAGAGCCTGTGGACCGGATCAGTAGGACCGGCGGGCCGCGATCCACCCGGCATGCCGCGTCATCCTGAGCCGGTCCTCGGGAAAGTACCCCTGCCACTGCTCGTCCAGGCGCAGCCAGGCCGCCGGTTGACCGGGCTCCGGGGCCAGGGGTGTCGCCCGGTCGACGACTGCGACGAAGGACACCCCCAGGGTCGCCGCCAGGCCGGGACCGTACGAACGAACGGTCACGGCCGCCGGCACGGCGAGGAGGTGCGCACTGACCCCGGTCTCTTCGAGCAGTTCGCGAGCCGCCGCCTCACGGGGTGTCTCCTCGGCTTCGACCTGCCCGCCGGGGCAGACCCATCCGCGCCGACGATGCCCGATGAGCAGCACGCGCTCCAACTCCTGGTCGTACAACCAGACTTCCGCTGCCAACGGCCCACTCGTCGCCACGTCTGCCAGGCCCGTCGCGTCCGCCGCCTCCGCCCGGAGCAGCCAGGCACGGGCGTTGTCGTACTCGGTCGCCGCCTGCTCGACGTCCAGGGCCACGGCCGCCAAGGAGCGTCGCGCGATCACATGCTGAGTCATCCGCACACCGTACGACCGTGCTCCGACAGACCGGGGCGCCGTCACCCACCCCGGTCGGGACCCCGACGGCCTGGGCCGGCCCGGTCACGTGTGACCCAGGTCATAGGAACTCGGCCGGACGGGGTACCAGATAGAGGACGTGGAATCTTCAGATCGAGATGTGCGCGCGCGGGTGCGGGCCGGAGACCGGGACGCGTTCGGCCTGCTCTTCGACACGCATGCGCGCGCGGTGTACAACCACGTGTTCCGGCTGACCGGGGACTGGTCGACGGCGGAGGACGTGATGTCGTTGACGTTCCTGGAGGGCTGGCGCCGGCACGACCGGGTCGAGGCGGAGGGCGGGTCGCTGCGGCCCTGGCTGCTGGGCATCGCCACCAAGCTGGTCAGCAACCAGCGCCGGGCCGCCCGGCGGTACTGGCAGGTGCTGGCGCAGCTCCCGACACCGCGTGAGGAGGTCCCCGACTTCGCCCAGGAGCTGGCCGGGCGGATCGACGACGCGTCCCAAATCGCGGTACTGCAGCAGGCGTTGGCGCGGTTGCGCCGCCCGGACCGTGAGGTGCTGGCCCTGTGCGTGTGGGCGGGGCTGGACTACCAGGAGGCCGCCGAGGCCCTGGGCGTACCGGTGGGCACCGTGCGCTCACGCCTGTCCCGGGCCCGGACCCGGTTGCACCGGCTCGCCGAGACGGCGCAGCGTCGGGCGCAGCGGGAAAAAGTGGAACCCGCTCGTGGCCGGAACCAGATCAAGGGTGGGACCGCGCCCGCGGCCCCGTCCCCGAAGGAGGTACACCAGTGAACGCCGGACAGCGGCCGGAGCCGGTCGAGCGCGCGGAACTGCTCGGGCAGCTGCCCGTGCCGGCCGAGCGCGACCTCCCCGCAGGACGCCACGCCCTACACCGGGAGCGCCTGATGCGCCAGATCGACCTCGACACCCCCACCCCGGCCGCCGCCCCGGCCCCGGCCACCACGCCCGCCAGGCCGCGCATTCGGCGGCGGCTGGCCGTCACCGTCGCCGGTGCGCTCGTCGTGGGTGCGGCCGTGGCCGTCGCCTCGACGCAGTACGGACTGGACGGCGGCGGCGCCAGCGGGTCGCTGAGCTCCACCGAACTGGCCAGCTGGACCGGCGTGCCGACGCCGCTGGCCGCTTCCACGGGCCCGGGCGCCACCGCCGAGAAGTGGTGCCTGGACCGGATGACCGACGCCCCCGGCGCCGGGGCACCCGCCACGATCACCAACGCGGACCTGCGGGGCAAGATCGCCTCACTGATCGTCAACCGTGGTGGCAACGCCATGCTCTGCTACGTCGCCTCGGAGCACAGCGGCTTCTGGGAGGCGATCGACCCGGCGAAGACCGTGCCGGCCGACGCGGTCACGTACGACACGGGCGGCTCCCACGGCGACGGGGACGAGACGTTCAACTACGCGCAGGGCTCGGTCGGGGCCAACGTCAAGGCGATCAGCATGCAGGCCAACGGACGGACCTTCCAGGTCACCGTGGCGGACGGCCGCTGGACCGCCTGGTGGCCCGGCGCCACCTCGCGCGGCGGCTCCGTCGACATGGCCAGCATCACCCTCGCCGACGGCACCACCCGCACCGTCAGCGGCAGTTCGCTGTACACCAGCTGAGACCTCCCGGGCCGCCCTGCCACCCTCGGTGGCCGGTCGGCCCGGGCCGCCCTGCTGCGGAATCAGGCGGACGGCGCGGCCGGGGACCGCACGCCGAACCACTGCTCGGCGCCGAACTCCTCGAACCGCTGGACCTCGGTGAACCCCAGCTTGGCCGCGAGACTCATCGAGCGGCTGTTGGCGGTCTGGGTGCAGAGCACCACCGGCTCGCCGGGGAGCGCGCCCGCGAACCAGTCGAGTGCCGCTGCGCACGCCTCGGCGGCGTACCCGCGTCCCCAGGTCTCCGGCAGGAACAGGTAGCCGAGTTCGGCCTCTTCGGCGCCCGGGTGGAGGTGCCCCGGGCGCTCCGGGTCGCGCCGATCCAACGTGACCGCGCCGATCATCGCTCCGTCGAGGGCGACCACGAAGAAGCCGGGCCGCCGCCCGGGCAGTTCCGGCACCGCGCGTTCGAGCTCCTCGCGCGGTCGGGCGCCGCCGAGGTAGGTACCCACCTCCGGCGAGGCGAACAGCTCGACGAACGCCGCACGGTCCCTGGCCTCGGACACGCGGAGCACGAGTCGCTCGGTCCTGATCGGGTCTGGTGGCCAGGCGACGGCTCCAAGATCGGTCATGCCGGGAAACGTATCGCACGCGCACCGGGGACGACAGTGTGGTTCAGCTGGACGGTCGTGACGGGTGACCGGTGCCGGTGGTCGTGCGGCATGGGTGGGCGACTCTCCGGGTCGTGGAGGCGAACCGACCGACCGGCTCATCGGGTGCCACCGGGCCCGGATCGCAACTCCCTTGCAGTTCTTGATTGTTGCGGATGCATGGCACTGCATGCACGGGTCTACCCGGCGGTAGCGGTACGGGACTACCGTGCCAGCCACCGCCATCGCGGCGTGTCCACCTCACACTCCGAAAGGGACTCAGGTGACCCGTGCCCCCGCACGACCCGGCCTGCGCCGGGCCGGACTCCGCAGCGTCCTCGCCGCCGCCCTGTCCGCCGTCGTCCTGCTCGCCCCCGTGGCGGCCACCCCCGCCTTCGCCGCCGCCCCCGCTCCCGCCCCTTCGCCGCTGGCCGGCGACCCCTGCCTCGGCCAGTGCCAGGACATCCTGACGGCGGGTCAGAACGGGCACGCCACCCTGGCGGGCATCCTGCTGCACCAGAGCGTGGGCACCCGCCCCGCGCACTCCGCCGACCAGATCGACGCCTACGACAACCTGCTGCACGACTACTCGGGCCTGACCGAGGACCAGCTCTCCGACTACTTCAACGACGCCTCCTTCGGCATCGCCCCCGGCCAGCTGGAGAGCACCCTCTCCCCGCGCGCCGACGTCACGATCAGCCGGGACAAGGCCACCGGCACCCCGCACATCAAGGGCACCACCCGCTCCGGCACCGAGTTCGGCGCGGGCTACGCAGCGGGGCAGGACCGGCTGTGGCTGATCGACATCCTGCGGCACATCGGCCGGGGCGAGCTGTCCTCGTTCGCGGGCGGCGCGGCGGGCAACCGGGCGCTGGAGCAGAGCCTGTGGGCGGTGGCCCCGTACACCGAGGCGGACCTGCAGCGGCAGATCGACCGGGTCCGCGACTCCGGGCCGCGCGGCGCGCAGGCGTACCAGGACGTCCAGGACTACGTGGCCGGGCTGAACGCCTTCATCGCCGCCGACCTGGCCGCCAACAACTACCCCGGCGAGTACGTGCTCACCGGGCACGGCAGCGACATCCGGCCGTTCACCGGCACCGACGTGGTGGCGATCGCCTCGGTGATCGGGGCCATCTTCGGCAGTGGCGGTGGCGGCGAGGTGGAGAACGCGCTCGCCGAGCTGGCCTTCCAGCAGCGGCTGGGCAGCACGGCCGGGGCCGCCGCATACACCGCCTGGCGGGCGCAGAACGACCCCGAGGCGACCACCACCGTCCACAACACCAGCTTCCCGTACGGCACTTCACCCGCGAACCCGGTCGGCGTGGCGACCCCGGACGGCGGCTCGGTGCACGGCTACCAGCACGCCCAGAACGGCACCGGTACGGGCGCCGGCGCAGCGCCGACGGCGGCCGAAGGCGTGCTGCCGGCCGACCTGATCACCGCGCGGAAGGGTATGTCCAACGCCTTGGTGGTCTCCGGCGCGCACACCGCCTCCGGGCACCCGGTGGCCGTCTACGGGCCGCAGACCGGGTACTTCGCGCCGGAGATCCTGCTGGTCCAGGAGCTGGACGGACCCGGGCTGCGCTCGCGCGGCGCCTCCTTCCCCGGTCTGAGCTTCTACGTCCAGCTCGGGCGCGGCCTGGACTACTCCTGGAGCGCCACCTCGGCCAACCAGGACATCACCGACACCTTCGCGGTCGAGCTCTGCGAGCCGGGCGGCGGCACTCCCACCACCGCCTCGGGCAGCTACCTGCTGCGCGGCGTCTGCACCCCGTTCGAGCGGCTGGCCAAGCGCAACAGCTGGGCGCCCAGCACCGCGGACTCCACCGCCGCCGGCGCCTACGACCTGGTCACCCTGCGCTCGGCGTACGGCTTGGTCACCCACACCGGCACGGTCGGCGGCAGGCCGGTGGCGTACACCGCGCTGCGCTCCACCTACCAGCACGAGGTGGATTCGGTGATCGGCTTCCAGAAGTTGAACGACCCCTCGGCGGTGACCTCCGCGCAGACCTTCCAGCAGGCCGCCTCGGAGATCGGCTACACCTTCAACTGGCTCTACGTGGACGCGAACCAGGCCGCCTACTACAACTCCGGGGTCAACCCGGTGCGGGCCGCGAACACCGATCCGGACCAACCGATCCTGGCCCGGCCCGAGTTCGAGTGGCGCGGCTGGGATCCGGCCTCGAACGTCTCCCAGGTCACGCCCCCGGCCGAGCACCCGCAGTCGGTCGGCCAGGACTACTACGTCAGTTGGAACAACAAGCAGGCTCCCGGGTTCGCCTCCCCCTGGGGCAACGGCTCGGTGCACCGGGGCGATCTCCTCAACCGCCGGGTCGCCGCGCTGGTGGCGGCGGGCGGCGTGACCCGCAGCAAGCTGGTGCAGGCGATGGAGGACGCGGCCAACGTCGACCTGCGGGCCGAGCGGGTGCTGCCCGAACTGCTGCAGGTGATCGACTCCGCGCCGGTCACCGACCCCGCGCTGGCCACCACCGTGCAGCAGTTGCGCGGTTGGGCGGCCTCCGGGTCGCACCGCAGGGAACCGTCCAAGGGCGCGGGCGCGTACACCGACGCGGCCGCGATCCGGACCCTGGACGCCTGGTGGCCGCTGCTGGTGGAGGGTCAGTTCAAGCCCGGCCTCGGTGACGAGGTGTTCCGGGCGCTGGCCGCCGTGGCCCCGGTCAACGAATCGCCCTCGGGCGGGCAGAACGGCGCCGGCGGTCCCGGCACCGACCTCAACAGCAGCGAGCCGCACAAGGGTTCGGCATTGCAGCACGGGTGGTGGTCCTACGTGGACAAGGACCTGCGCGCGGTGCTCGGCCGACCGGTGGCGGGCCCGCTGCCCGCCACGTACTGCGGCGGCGGTTCGCTCGCCGCCTGCCGGCAGCTGCTGCTCGGCACGCTGGCGACGGCGGCGGCCACCCCGGCCGCCCAGGTCTACCCGGCGGACAAGTACTGCGCCGCCGGCGACCAGC
Source organism: Kitasatospora sp. NPDC101801 (assembly GCF_044766665.1). Classification (NCBI taxonomy): domain Bacteria; kingdom Bacillati; phylum Actinomycetota; class Actinomycetes; order Kitasatosporales; family Streptomycetaceae; genus Kitasatospora; species Kitasatospora sp. NPDC101801. The sequence continues at coordinate 653 of NZ_JBIWML010000033.1, read as the reverse complement.
TCTGCGCCGACTCCATCGTGCACCGGGCGATGGGCGGGATCACCGTGCCCCGGATCGCCTGGCAGAACCGGCCCACCTACCAGCAGGTGGTGGAATTCCCGGCCCGCCGGTCGGACAACCTCGCCAACCTGGCCACCGGCGCCCGGGTGACCGCCTCCGACTACCAGGACGCGGTGGTGGTCTCCTACCCGCCGGGCAAGGCCAACGACGGTGACATCGGCAGCCGTTGGGCCAGCAAGACGGTCGCCACCGCCTGGCTGGCCGTCGACCTGGGCAGCTCCCGGCAGGTCGGCCGGGTGGCGCTGCGCTGGGCCGACCAGTACGCCCGCGCCTACCGGGTCGAGGTCTCCGCCGACAACGTCAACTGGCGGACGGTGTGGGCTACTTCGGCGGGCCGGGGCGGAGTGGAGAACCGGGCCTTCGCACCGGTCGACGCCCGGTACGTCCGGCTGGTCTGCCTGGAGCGGGCCACCGACAACCGGTACTCGGTCTACGAGATCGGCGTGTACTCGCGCTGAGCTCGGCGCGTCGCGGGTGAGCGCGGTGGGCGGCCCCGCCCCGGCCGGCCCCCCCAGGCCGGGGGTTTTGTAGCGCGGGGGGCCCGCCCCAGGGTGTGGTGGCCCCGGATGGGGTCGGGGGTGGTGTCGACGGGC